>CAYNYJ010000056.1:0-22147 GCA_964401355.1 uncultured Ectothiorhodospiraceae bacterium
GCATGACGACCGGGATTTTAAAAAGAAGCAGTATCCTTTTCAGGCGACTGGGTAGCATGCAACGCTCTACTTCGTCCAGAATAAATCAGAGGTTCCCTAGCTTTTAATTGTTAAACCTTAACTTGCCCCACCAGTTGCTGCATTCTCGATGGCCGCATCGTTCAACGAATCTCCCAAATTGACTAGCTGAGCGCTGTTCACGGTGTTTTCTTTCGTGGTTTGATGGATGTTGAAGATATTTTTTGCAAAAAACAAACGTTCAGAAAAAGGCTTGACTTGGAGTCAGCTCCAAGGTGTAGCCTGTGTCCGGCAACTATCTGCTTTTTACTGAATATAAAGGTAAAAAAGAATGAACCTGTTGTTCACCTCAGTGCGCTAATCGTTGCTACTGAAAACTTGAAATCACGAAACGTTGGCGTAAAAACACGGTCGTAAAAGTGTTGGAGAAACAAACATGAAACGCAGAATATACTTGGTTTTAGGGCTCGGCGCATGGCTTGCCACAGGCGTGGCCTCGGCCCACGATCCGATATTCGGTATCGGCCCCCATGTGCTGTACAAGGATGGCATCGAGCTCGCCCTTGAGGTACACCGGGCCAAGGCCGGTGAGGAAACCGAATCCGAATTAGGCCTGGAACTGGTTTACGGCATCACCGGCGATTGGGCCGCGGGTATCGAAATACCCTATGTTGTTAAGGACGACGGGACGGATAGCTCCCGCGGGCTTGCGGATTTACAAGCATTTACCAAATACCGTTTCTGGCGTGAGGACTCACTGGGCTTGCAGAGATCCGCCGCGGTATTGTTAGTCATTAATGACGAAAATGGTGACGAAAAGGCTACGCCTGCGTTGGGCAATGGCGCCACCGATGTGATCACCGGGATCACCTACGGCTACGAAAGTTTGATTTGGTATCACTGGGCCAGTGCGCGCTACGTGCTGCCGGGTAAAAATGCTAACGATTTCCAATTGGGCAACAAATGGTTGGTGGATTTTGTCGGTGGCTGGCGCCCCACGCCACCAGAGTACACCCGGCCAGACACCGTGTGGCTGCTGGAGCTCAATGGCGAGATTAGCGATAAAGCCGAGTTGAATGGCAATTCACTGGCCAACAGCGGCGGCATGGAATGGTTCATCTCTCCGGGTATATTCTGGACGACGCGCAACTTTGCGATTAAATCCGGCATCCAGATTCCCATCGCCAGCGACCTGAACGGTACTCAGGATAAATCTGATTATCGCTTCAAGACCACCTTTGAATGGCATCTCTAAATTGACCGGAATTAAGCATTTTGGAATCAGCCCAAGGAGTACAAAATATGACATTCAATCACACAAGTTTCGCCCTTCTTTTTGCCATGCTCACGCTACTCTGGAGCAGCTTCAGCTTCGCTGCGGGCACCCAATACGAGATGCGCGTCGATGGCCTCGCCTGCCCTTTCTGTGCCTACGGTATTGAAAAGAAATTCATTAAAACGGAAGGTGTGAATTCTGTGGACATTAATATACAGAAGGGTCTGGTCATTGTGAAAACCGCCGAAGGAAAAATCTTTAAGGAAGATACACTGAAAGAAATCATCAATGATGCCGGTTTCACTCTGAAAAGTGTGACCGAGAAGAATTTATGAAGCGGATGCTGAAAATCACTCAATGGCTATTCATTAGCGGCTTGATTTTTGTCGGCATCACTTATTTTGTCTGGATACCGTCTGCGCAGGAATCTGCCTACCTGCTGGAAAAAACCTGGGGTGAAAAAGGCAGTATGGCGGGTCAGTTTAACGAACCCACTGGCATCGCCGTGAATGCTAACGAGGTGTTCGTCAGTGATGCTCGCAATCATCGCATTCAGGTCTTTGATTTCGATGGTAAAGCACTGCGTCAGTTTGGCACGAACGAGCTTGAGCGCCCGATGAATCTCAGCATTGCGAATAACGAACTGTATGTGGCGGACTATTTTGCCGACCAGATCAAAGTATTTTCCCTGCACGGTGACTATCGGCGCAGTATTGGTAAAGTCGGCATGGGCCCGGGAGAATTTACCATTCCCGGTGGCGTTGCTGTCGCCAGTAACGGCGATCTGTATGTGGCAGGGTTCATCCAACAGCGGGTGCAACAGTTACGTGCCGATGGCCGCTTTATACGCCAATGGGGCGTCACTGGCGAGGCCGGTACTTTTGGTGGGAAATTACGTTATCCAACCGACGTGGCCATATCAAAAAATGGCACCCTGTTTATTGCCGATGGCTACAATGACCGGGTGCTGGCGATCGATTCTAACGGAGAGTTGCTGACCAAGTGGGGCGGCCCTTTTGCGATAAATATTTTTGGCCCGTTTAATGGCTGGTTTACCACCCTGACCGGGATTTCGGTCGGCCCCAGCGGCAATGTTTTTGTTGCCGACTTTTATAATGACCGAGTTCAAAAATTCACCTCCGATGGTCAATTCCTTACAGCCTTCGGCATCAAAAGTAACGCTCCGACACACACTACTATTGCAGTGGCAGAGGCAGATGACGGCAGCGTGTTCGTGGCCGATTACGCCCATCATCAAATTCAGAAATGGCGGCCCGGGAAATAACTCGGCATGTCTGACCGTCGTTTGTTGATTGAAATATTTTCCGCGCCCTGCTGTAATCAATGCGACAAGGTCTTTCAATTAGCGGATCAATTATTGAAAGAATTGCCCCCAGGCTCCAGTGAAAATACATTTATCGAGTTACGAAAACTCAATGTTGTGGATGAGCTGGACTACGCCGTTGAACTCGGCGTACTCGCCGTTCCCAGTATCGCCATCAACGGTGTCTTGATATTTACCGCGATGCCCCGTGCCGGGGCCTTGCGCGAAGCCATCCTGTCACAAATAGCCGCCAACAATCAGGAGCATTCATGAGCGATTCCCGTATTGGTGATATTAGCAAACAACTTGGACTGTCCGCCGATACGCTACGCTATTATGAAAAAATTGGCCTGCTACACAGCGTCAAGCGTACGGCATCAGGAATTCGTGTTTATAGTGACAAGGATATTTCCCGTCTCAAGTTTATTCAGCGCGCACAAAAAATGAATTTCTCGCTGGCAGAAATCAAGGGCCTGTTGCAAATGCGTGAAAATCCGCAACATGCGCGCACAGAAGTGCGCGAGTTGAGTCATCGTAAACTGGCGGAAATTGAGATCCATTTACAGGACCTCACTACCCTGCGCAATGAACTTACGCTATTAGTGAATCTGTGTGCGGGCAGTGAAGATGGTTGTCCGATTATTGAAGGCATAGAAAAAGGCGATTGAGAACGCACATTATTTATTATTTTTCGCAGTTTTTAATTAATCTCTTAGGGTTTAATTCCCCGCAGCTCGCTGCGAATGTCGTCATTCTGGCGTAGGCCAGAATCCAAAGGTCGCCTAAGAGCGCCTACTGTTGGTGAAACTACAGCCATCGCCTTCCAATCCAACGTGCCAGCCTCCATAATAGCCTCAGCAATTTCTTCGGCCTTGGAGGCTTCGGTAAATATTTCGATGCGGGCATGGGTCACCAGCCAGTCATTGCTGTAAAGGTTTGCATATTCACCGTAACCTTTTACTTTGCTGATACTCAAACCATGCACCCCCAGTTCTTGTAGTTTTTGCTCGACTTTCTCACAGGACTCACAGCGAAGAATGGCTGTTACTTTTCTGAAGTTCATGGTTTTCTCCTGAACTGCGTTATTGAAAAATAATTCAACAGGCAACCATTGACGTGATGCGCACATTCACACCGGATTATTTTTCTGTTTTTTCGATACAGCTTGTCGTTGCAGCCAGCGCTCCTGAGCCTGCAATACCAGACCGTAGATCACCGGCAACACTAGCAGGCTCAGAATGGTGACAGTGGCCATGCCGCCCACCATGGGTGCGGCAATGCGCTGCATGACACCGGAACCTGTGCCACTGTCCCACATGATGGGTAACAGACCGGCGATGATAGCGGTGGCCGTCATCACGATGGGGCGCACACGTTCCGCAGTGCCCGTGTACACCGCATTCATAATTTCTGCGCCACTCAGTTGGCTTCCTTTGTCGCGACGACGACGGGCAATCTCGTGGTCAATAAAGGTCATCACCAGTATCCCGATCTCTGCTGCCACGCCGGCCAGGGCGATGAAGCCCACTGCCACGGCGACCGACATGTTAAATCCCAGCCAATAGACCAGCCAGAAACCGCCGATCAGGCTGAAGGGGATGGACAGCATCACCACCAATGGTTCGGTGATATTGCGGAAATTGAAAAACAGCAGCAGGAAAATAATCAGCAGGGTCACCGGCACTACGATGCGCAAACGCTCAGCAGCACGTTCCATGTATTCAAACTGCCCGGACCACACCAGAGTGTAACCCGCAGGAATTTTCACCTGGGCTTTCACCACCTCTTTGGCTTTGGCCACATAACCGCCGATATCCGAGGTTTTGATATCCACGTAAACCCAGGCATTAGGTCGTGAGTTTTCGCTTTTGATGACGGGGGGGCCGCGACGAAAATTCAGTTCGGCCACCAACGCCAATGGAATCTGAGTGCCGGTGGGTGTAGGGATCAACACCCGTTTTAACTGCTCTATATTGTCGCGCAGCTCGCGCGGATAACGTAGGTTGATCGGGTAGCGTTCCAGTCCTTCCACCGTCTGTGTGATATTCATGCCACCGATGGCACTTTGAATAATATCCTGCACATCGCCCACGGTGAGACCGTAACGCGAGGCCGCGATGCGGTCGATGTCAAAGTCCAGGTAATAGCCCCCGGCCGCTTTGTCACCAAAGGCGGACAGAGTGTCGGGCATGGTTTTCAACGCGTGCTCAATATCACCTGCGACTTTTTCCAGCACACTGAGATCCGGCCCGCTGACCTTGACACCAATTGGTGTCTTGATACCGGTGGATAGCATGTCGATGCGGGTCTTAATCGGCATAGTCCAGGAGTTCGCGAGACCCGGGAACTTAATGGCGGCATCCATTTCGTTCATCAACTGCTTGGTGGTCTTGTCCGGATTCGGCCATTCGCTACGGGGCTTGAGTCGTACTGTGGTCTCGATCATCGCCAATGGCGCAGGGTCAGTGGCCGTCTCAGCGCGCCCGACTTTACCGAACACCTGCTGTACCTCAGGGAAGCTGTAAAGGATCTTGTCGGTCTGTTGCAGGATCTCTTTGGCCTTGGTGATGGACAGACCTGGGTAGGTGGTGGGCATGTAGAGGATATCCCCCTCATCCAGCGGCGGCATAAATTCACTGCCGAGTTGGCTCACCGGATAGGCGGTCGCCAGTAGCAACATCGCCGCCACGGTGAGCGTCGACCAACGCCAGCGAATGGCCTTTTTCAAACTGGGTGCGTGAATGGCATGTAACAAACGGTTCACCGGGTTTTTGGCCTCGGGCAGGATTTTGCCGCGAATGAAAAACCCCATTAACACCGGCACCAGGGTTATGGCGAGAATCGCTGAGGCCGCCATGGCATAGGTTTTGGTGAAGGCCAGCGGTGCAAACAAACGGCCTTCCTGGGCCTGCAAGGTAAACACCGGCAGAAAGGACACAGTGATAATCAACAACGAAAAAAACAGCGCGGGGCCTACTTCACGCGAAGCTGAAGCAACGGCCTCCCAACGTTCGTCCAGGGTCAATTCGCGGCCCTTTCTGTTGCCCGCCTGCTCCAGGTGTTTGTGGCTGTTTTCGATCATCACGATTGCGCCATCCACCATCGCACCGATGGCGATAGCGATCCCTCCCAGCGACATTATGTTGGCGTTGATGCCCTGCCACTTCATCACTATAAATGCCATCAGAATACCGATGGGCAGGGTAATAACAGCCACCAGTGCCGAGCGCGCATGCAACAGGAACAGCACACAAATGAGGCCCACCACAATGGATTCTTCGATGAGCTTCTCGACCAGATTATCCACCGCGCGTTCGATGAGATCACCGCGATCATAGACCGGCACAATCTCCACTCCTTCCGGCAGCCCGGGCTTGAGTTCCTCCAGTTTTTCGCGCACCCGCTCGATGGTGGCCAGGGCATTTTCGCCGAAACGCATAATCACCACGCCGCCCGCAACTTCACCTTCGCCATTGAGTTCCGCCACGCCACGTCGTAACTCGGGGCCGAGATGGATGTTGGCCACATCCATCAGCCGTATCGGTGTGCCATTGGCATCGACGCCTACCGGGATCACTTCCAGGTCGGCGATAGACTGAATATATCCGCGGCTACGCACCATGTATTCGGTTTCGGCCATCTCGATCAATTTGCCGCCGACATCATTATTGGAGCGCTGAATGGCGCGCTTTACCTTGGCCAGAGGAATGTTGTAAGCCAGCAAGGCGTTGGGATCAACTTCCACCTGATACTGTTTGACATAACCGCCCACCGAGGCGACCTCGGAGACCCCTTGCACCGTTTGCAAGGGATAGCGTAAATACCAGTCCTGTATAGAACGCAGTTGCGCCAGGTCATGTTTGCCGCTGCGATCCACCAGGGCGTACTCGTAAATCCAGCCGACACCGGTGGCATCCGGCCCCAGCGAGGGTGACAGCCCGTCCGGTAATCGGGAGCTAACATAATTTAGATATTCAAGTACTCGCGAACGGGCCCAGTACATGTCAGTGCCATCTTCAAAAATAATGTAAACGAAGGAAAATCCGAAAAAGGAATAACCACGCACCACTTTGGCATTAGGCACAGAGAGCATCGCCGTGGTCAGTGGATAGGTGACCTGATCTTCCACCACCTGTGGTGCCTGCCCCGGGTATTCGGTGAAAACAATAACCTGTACATCGGAAAGATCCGGAATCGCATCCAGCGGGGTATTCTTAACGGCAAACACACCGGCCACCACCACCAACAATGTGGCGATCAACACCAGGAATTTGTCGCGCAGGGAGGCGTCAATAATATTCTGAATCATTATAAAACACCTACTTCAGGTTATCTGTTGATGATTCTCTGATGTGGATGTCATCCATCATCATCGTGTCGATGTTGGTAGTGCCGCCGTTATCCTGCTCCGTATTGAGCATCTTCATCATTTTGGCGGTTGCTTCACGCAACTTGGATTCGGAATCAATGAGAAATTGGGCCGAGGTCACCACTTTTTCGCCCGCAGCCAGGCCGTTCAGTATCTGCGTCACACCGTCAGTGGTGATACCCAGGGTTACTTCACGCGGCTCGAACTTTCCAGGGGCCCGCACTACAAATATTTGTTCGCGTGTTCCCGAGCGCACCACGGCCTCAGAGGGTATCACCACGGCATTTATCTGCCGATCCGCTGAAATACTCAGTTCGGCAAACATCTCGGGTTTTAGTAAGCGTCGCTTGTTATCGAATACCAGACGTACTTTTACGGTGCGCGTTTTGGCTTCGGCATAGGGATAAATATAGGAAAGGCGACCGTTGAAGGTTTTACCCGGCACGCTGACCAATTGCATTTCGACCGGGTCACCCACCGTGATCCAGGGCAATTCATATTCGTAAATATCGGCATACACCCAAACCCTGGACAAATCGGCCAACATGTAGAGTTCGGTCTTCGGTGTCACATACTGTCCTTCACGAGCGCCTATTTTCATTGCAATGCCGTTGAAAGGAGAATGAATATCAATGACCTTCTTGATTTTACCTGTGTGCTCAATCTCACGAATCTGCCGCTCGGACAGGTCCAGTAATTGCAGACGCTCACGTGCAGTGTTCACCAAATCGATAGCGCCCTGGCGAATGTACTCGAAGGGACTGTCTGCCAGCACTTGCTGGCTTTTCAGTGCCAACAAATATTCTTCCTGACTGGACACCAGTTGTGGTGCGTAAATACTCAGTAGAACATCGCCTTTTTTGATCCGTGACCCAGTCTTGCCGACATATAATTTTTTGATCCAGCCTTTTGTCTTGAGATGCAGGCGAGACAGTCGTTCCTCGTTATAAGCAATCCGACCCACTGCACGAATTTTTCGACTCAAACTGCGTTGCTCCGCGATCGCGGTGCGTACGCCGATATTGTGAACCGTTACAGGGTCAATTTTCACTGTGCCCGAGCGTTCATCACTACTTGCATCCGCATTGGCATAGACGGGAATGTAATCCATATTCATATCGTCTTTGGCGGGTACTGGCGAGGTAATCACCGGATTCATCGGATGACGATAGAACAAGGGTTTACGCTCTTTTGGAATATCATTATCGGCATAGATCGGGATGTAATCCATATTCATATCGTCCTTCGCAGGCACTGGTGAGATAATAACGGGATTCATCGGATGACGATAAAACAGCGGCTTGCGAGCCTGTTCAGTTTTGCCAGTTGAGCTAATAGCATCAGGACTTGCGCGTGATGCAAGCCAGTATCCACCTCCGGCTCCCGTGGCCAGTGCCACCAATACTGTAACCACCAAGGTTTCCTTGTTCATTGATTTACCTCAAATCTTTTAGAAAACATGTGTTTTTTCATGGCCACTATTTTCGGTTATTGATGTTGTCATCGTCAGGAAAAATTTGTCTGCCAACGGCCGCAGTCAAACGCGCCAAAGCCTGGTTGCCTTGAGACAATGCCTGCCAGTATCGGGTTTCATAATTAAATAAAGTGATCTGTGCACGAACCAGGTTTAAAAAATCCACTTTGTTTACCTGATAGGCTGCGAGCATGGATGCAACAGTCTGTCCGGCCTGAGGAATGATGCCCTGTTTGAACAAGCGGATTTGTTTATGGGAGCGTTGATAGTCCGCCAGCGCTTGTGATACTTCGGCTGCCACCCTACCCCGCGCATCATCCAGTTGATACTGTTTTTGCAATAGCTGACTGTTGCGTTGATCCACGGCCTTATCCTGCCGAGCACCGGCATAAAGCGGTAGGTTCATGCTCAACATCACGGAGAGAAAATCGGCACGATCACTGCCGTCCAGATTTATTCCTCCACGATAACCGTAAGTAGCGCCCAACCTGAAGTCAGGAGAGTAGTCTTTTTTCGCCAGTTCCAGTCGCGCGCGGGCCGCATCGATAGTGCTTTGACGCGCGGCCAATATCGGACGGTTTTCCGTGGCCAAGCTCACTAAACCTTGTTCATCGCTGATAGCCATCAGGGTCTCTGTTACCCGTTGTGGTAATTGCAATGATTGATGTGTCGCTTGATCCATTAAAGCATTGAGTTGCGCCTCAAGATTGCGTCGTAGCCCACGCAAGCCGATGGCTTTATCATGTAGTTTGGACACTTCCAGTTGAGCCAGCAAAACATCTTGTTGCAGGCCCATGCCGACTTTGTATTTGGTTTGTGCAACATCCACAAATTGGCGTAATAGTTGTTTGTTACGGCTGACAATCTCCAGGGCGCGATCCATAAAATACAGATTCCACCAAACGGTTTTGACATCACGCACCAGTTTCAAGCGCATTTCATCAACCTGCCAACGGGCTGCTGTGCTGTCGTGTTCGGCGGCCGTTTCGCGCAATGCCAGCTTACCGGGAAACGGCAGCATTTGACTAAAGCCTATTTGCAGCTGTGTCATGGGCTCCTGATGCAGATCAAAGCTGTCGAGTGGCAGATTCATCATATTCAGTAACAACCGTGGATCCGGCAAACTGCCCTGCTGTGAAGGTACAGCCGCCAGTGCTTCGGCACGGGCCTGCAGTGCTGCCAGCCCCGGATTGTCAGTCAGCGCCAGGGTGACGGCATCTTCAATCAACAATACCCTGTCAGTTGTTTGTATTGCCATTGGTGCTGCCAGCACCAATGGCAATGTGGTCAGTAGCAGTGTGCCAGCCAGCAATATCCGAATGCATAAATTAGTGCGCATCGCGTTCTCCTGCCGTGGACACTGCACAGGAATAAGATGCAACAGATGACAGGGCTCCCGCTGCATCCGGGCTGGGTATATCAGTGTGGGATAGAATCATTGCGTTCTCCCGAATTATTCTTTACAAGCGCACACGCGCCACCATGCCGGCCTAAGCCCGCGGGTTGAACAATTCAGGAGTAACGTGGGGGCCGGTAATCCGGCGAGAGATCAGCGTGGCAGAGGGGCGTCCCCGAGAATATTGCGCGAATTTTCGTATCGGCCCCGGCAGCTGTTGATGTGACTTGGGCAATTCCCAGCGACAGAGGGCAACTGCCACAGGGGGTAGCACTGCAACCCTGACAATTGGCACAGTTGCCACTCTTGCAGCAATCGGTTTCCTGCATTTGCAGATCACCTTTCTGGGCCATACTACTTGTTGCTGTCGCTGAGGGGTCTGTATTCATGTTCATTGGCACAGCAAATAGCAGTTGCATCGGTGCCAGCACCAAGGCAATGATTAGAAACAGACGTAAAAGCGGCGTAAGTAGACTCATCGTTATATGGATTCTAGGCGTCAGCCAACAATCCTGTCAATAGTGATGTTTGCATCACAACTCATTCTGACATAGCTGCATAATTTTGGTTTCCCTGCTTTATGATTTAATTCAACATTTCCGGTTTTAAAATAGCGGCATAGCAGTATGGGGGCTACATTGAGGCCAATCCTTTTTCTATAGTTTTCAGTTTGGTAGTGCGGGATATACAAAAAATACCCGCCCGACAACTCAAGTGTTTTTTTGATAATAAATCATTAATTCAATGTCAAAAATATAAACGACACGATATCTTTTACCACAGGTGTTGAAGAACGTAATGGAATGGATAATGCGCCGATAATCCCAAGATGATCAATACCGTCATAATAATGTGTTTCCACACGCCCTTTTCTTTTTTTAATCTCATTCGCTAAAGACAAAATATTTCGTCGCTTCACTCGGTCATCATCATTGCCATATAATAATAATGATGCCGGTTCACTGCCATCGACAAAATTAATGGTTTGTGATTGCGCATAAGATGCGGGCGGGGCAAACAATGTGGGTTGATAGGGTTCATCAAAAGGCAAAAAATCATAGGGCCCGGCGAGACCAATAAACCCTTTGATATTTTGATAAGTACTCGGGCGCAAATAATCCTCATTAAACGTCAACATTGATGCCAGGTGGGCTCCAGAAGAATGGCCCATCAAAAATATATTTTTTTCATTTCCCCCATACGATCCAATATGTTCATTGACCCATTCTACCGAGCGTTTTGCGTCATCAATGATCTCAGGAAACAAGGCCCCCGGAAATTTACGATAATTAACAATAACGCCAATGATACTATTATCCGTTAATGCTTGTGCAATAAAACGATAATCTTCTTTCACCAAATCACTGCAAGCTCCCCAACATCCCCCGTAAAAAAAGATGACAGTAGCCCGTTGAGATACCTTGTGCTGACGAATATTTGAAGGAAGATAGATATCCAGACGCTGGTCATCAACATCGCCATAACGAATATCGTGATGCACACTGTAGTCGCCAAATCGTGCCAAACTATTCGCAACAAAAAGTCCTGCGCTGGCGCATCCACTGACTAACACGATGACAAAAATCAGTGACGCAGTACGAAAGGAGCTCATTATTATTTTTCTTTTTTGCAAAGATGAGTTTTATGCAGTGCGGCAATCTCGCGGGTGAAGGATGCCGAAACCTGGGCTTGCCCGGCATAGTCTGGCCAGGCACGCACCGCATCACTGATGTGATCTATAATTGTGTTGTAGTCGGGGATACTGAATTTCTCGCCCAACACTACAAAATCCTCATGAGTAATGTCTTTGTCTTTACCGTTGACGGTCATTTGATGTAAGGCCGTAAAATGATTGCCACAGGCGAAGGTCAGGTCGTAGGCCGGCGATAACTGCCAACGGCCTTGCTGATCCATCAAGAAAGAAAAGTTTTTGGTGTGGTCATCCTGATTCCGGGCGATGACATTAAACACCATGCGCCGGAAGGCCTGTTCCATATCGGCATTGGGCGCCGCAAGAGCCTGGGCTGTGCGCAGGTAATCTTCATAATCCAACAAGCGTGGAATGTTAAAATCTTTTTGCAAGAGTCCACAGAGCGAAGCCATGTGCAAACGCTGGCCATTGTTCAGGCGATCAAAACGCTTGACCATAAAATGGTGCCGGCCGTTCTCGTGCAGCAAGTGTGTCTCACCGATACTGATACCAGCATCTCTCGCCATTTGCGTATAGGCGTATTCCAGTTTGCCAAATTCCTGTGATTCACCTTGGGCACCGTCAAATTTGATGATCCACTGGCTATAGCCTTCCGGACATTCCAGCAAACCGGAGATGACGTCATTGCTTTGTTCATTCCAGGCGATCACTGCCTTGGGATACTGCCCTCCGGCTGATACTCCCACCTGCATGATTTCAGCAGAGGCCACCTGCAAATCGCCTTGAATAACTTGCCGCGCCTCCTGAACCAGGCGGGAGATTTCCAGCGATTCGCAAGCCTTCGGTTGCTGGTCTTCCATGGGTGGGAGATATTCTAACGCGCCCATGCTGCGTGAACCGATGTACAATAATTTTTGCAATGGCGAGAGTTCGTGGCGGGCGGTGTCTCTGGTTTCCTGAAAATAGCGTTCGATAATCGCGTTGCCAAATTTGTCCGGTAATGAATCTGCAAAGATGCCTTGCAAGCCCTGGAAGGCCTCGCTGCGGTCATTGTGGGTAAATACCCCTGGGCGTAGCGGCAACTCGAAGGGAGATATCTCCAGACCGGAATCGAGAAACTCAGGCGCATATTCAAAGGCAACCTGGCCCTCCTCCTCAATGAGCGCTCCGACTCGCTGCCCCCAGATCTGGACTTCACACAACAGATCAATGGTCATGAGGTTCAATGCGACTACGGGCGCGCTTGCGTATTTTTGGGGAGGCACCCTTTAATCGCTCCATCGGAGAAATGGGCACTGGAGCCAGAAAATGCTCCAATTCATCCAGTTTTTTGAGTGCGCGCAATAAGGCAACAAGACGTTCAAGGCCGATTTTTCCGCTACGCTCAAAGTGTCTGATGGTGGAATAAGTGACACCGGACAGCTCAGCCAGTGCTTGCTGAGTAATGTTTTGGCGAACTCGCTCCTGCGAAACCCGGGCGGCCAGTTCAGCGACAAGTTCTTGATCTGTCTTAAATGCGATATATTTCGTCATAAATCTACCCATTAATGATTACTGCGGAAATAATAGTAGTTCAGCTCTTCTGTGATGACAAGGAGGAAAATGCTAATTAATTAGCATTTAATGTGCTTTCTTGTGTGATTTGACTGAATTATTCGCATTTATCAGCCAGAATCACGAAAGAGAGGGGGCGCAGATTGCCGAGCCTAAATTCACATGCGTGCAAAAAATTGGAGCTGTTATAATCGCCGATAAAGTGAATTAAATACACAAACCTGAATCGAAACCAATAAGAAAATTCTAACGCGCAGTCCTTAATGTAAAATTACTCACAGTAAAAAAATAAGGAACTCAACATGCATCGTCTTAAATTTTATTCAAACCTTTTTGCTGTATTACTTATTTCCCTACTGACACTTGTTACCACCGCAAATGCCTCGACGAAAGCCCAAGGTCAATTCTTTGGTGGGATGGATACAGAGTATCCTGACTGGTTTAAAGATAGTTTTCTCGATCTGCAAGATGATATTCAAGAGGCGACCGATGCCGGTAAACGCCTGGTCATATTTTTTCATCAGGATGGTTGTCCTTATTGTAATGCCCTGGTAGAACGCAACTTCGCACAAAAAGATATCGCCGAAAAAGCGAAAAAGCATTTCGATATTATCGCCATCAACATGTGGGGTGATCGCCCCATTACCCATGTTAATGGCAAACAGTATTTGGAAAAAACATTTGCCGAAGTATTGAAAGTACAATTTACCCCAACGGTTCTTTTCTTTGATGAAAAAGGGAAAGTGGTGTTGCGCATAAATGGTTACCATGGACCGCAGCATTTTAATCTGGATCTGGATTATGTCGCTAACCACAACGAGACAAAAGTCAGTTATCGGGATTTCATAAAGGCCAATCGTCCCGCAAGCATCACTAGCAAAACACTCAATGATGCGGATTTTTTTAGTAAAAATGCATTTGATTATTCCAAAAAAGTTGGCCAGAAAGGCCGGCCCTTTGCCGTCTTTTTTGAACAAAAAGACTGCCCAGATTGTGATCACCTGCATAGCAAAGTGTTACCGGATAAAGAACTATTAGGCATGATTAGTCAGTTCGACAACACCCAGTTAGATATGTGGTCAAAAACCCCTATCGTCACACCATCAGGCGAAAAAATGACAGCGCGTGAATGGGCAAAAAAACTGGATATCAAATTCGCACCCTCATTAGTGGTTTTCAACACCGAAGGCAAAGAAATAATCCGTTCTGAGGCCTTTTTCAAGGTGTTTCACACCCAAGGCATATTTCACTACGTGATCAGCGGCGCGTATAAAAAACAACCCAGTTTTCAACGTTTTCTAACCGAATATGCTGATCACCTCAGAGAACAGGGGCGTGATGTGGATATTTGGCGATACGCCAATGAGAAGGCAGGGGAAAAATAGCGTTCATTTCAGCCTGTGGCTGAAAACCTGGATATTCAGTACCGGCCAACTTATGTTTGAGTAAAATGTGATGGGTATAAATAGGGGTTCAACAGTTTATTGAGTCGGCTGTCTTGTTGCCGCTAAAATTTTCTGAGCCTGGGCCTTTGCCCGGCGCAACTCGTTAACCGATAAGCCTAGCTTGATGGCATCGCGTTTTATGAGTGCAATATCAAATCCTTGCGCGGCGGCTGCATCGAACCAGGCGTAGGCGGCAATAAGATTCTGCTTCACGCCTTTTCCGGTTTCATACAACCAGGCTAAATTGCTTTGGGCTTGCATATGGCCCTGCTTCGCGGCTTTTTGATACCAGCGAGCAGCTTCCTGAAAGTTGGTTTTTGTGCCCCGTCCCTGTTCCAGCATAACGCCCAAATCATATTGCGCTGAACTGACTCCTTGTTTGGCGGCATGTCGAAACCAACGTACTGCCTCACGGTAATTTTGTGGCACTCCGGTGCCGGAATCAAAAGACACCGCCAGGTTATATTGTGCGTATCTGTTACCCTGTTCCGCGGCCTGGCGATAATAGGTAATGGATTTTCCTAGGTTCTGGGGCACACCTTTACCGAGTTCATACATCATACCCAAGAGGTTTTTGGCATCAGGATTACCTTGGGTAGCCAATAGAATCGTAAAATTGTAAGCCGCTTTGAAATCACCCGCATGATAGGCATTCAACCCTCGTGTTAGCGGGTCAAGCTCCTCGGCCTGCACGCCACCGAGCATGTATGACATGAGTACTATCGAAAAAGTCATTTGATAAAAACTGTTTTTCGCCGTGCGCATCCCATTCCTCCCATCGCTAAGCATCTGATTGTAGCTAGAAATTCGGTTTTTGCAAAATTACAGATGATTGTGCATCTAACACACAGAATCAGGAATTCATCCAGATTGAAACCGAGCAAATTACCAAGCCCCCTACCCCCCTACCCCCCTACCCCCCTAAAATAATATCCCGACTGACCTTTGTCCGAGCCAAGCATCAGGCTAGAATATCGCCATGAATCTGGTGGATACCCATTGTCATATCGATATGCCAGCTTTTGATGCTGATCGTAGCGATGTTCTCAAGCACTGCCAAATATTGGGCATCTCACGTATTGTTGTGCCCGGTGTAATGTCAAAAACCTGGGATAAGCTGTTGCAAACCTGTGTCTCCGACCAGGGCATACAGCTGTTGCCTTGTTTTGGCCTCCACCCTGTGTATCTTGAACAGCACAGTCTCTGTGATATCGATGCATTAGCTCAAAAAATAGAGCAATACCCCCCCATCGCCGTGGGTGAAATTGGACTGGATTTTTTCATCGACGGGCTCGATCGTGATCGCCAACAGACCTTATTTGACGGGCAGTTGGCCGTTGCTGCCAATGCCGGGTTACCCGTGTTGTTGCATGTACGCAAATCGCATGATGCGGTGTTGGCAAGCCTAGGTAAAATCAAAGTCAATGGCGGCATTTGCCATGCTTTTAACGGCAGCTTCCAGCAAGCTGAACGCTATATTGAGTTAGGCTTCAAACTGGGATTCGGCGGCATGTTGACCTACCAGCGGTCGCACAAATTGCGGCGATTGGCCATGCAACTGCCATTGGAAGCCATTGTACTGGAGACCGACGCGCCCGATATGACGGTCGCCAGCCACCACGGCCAACGTAATAGCCCAGAATATTTAACCGAATGTCTCCAGGCTTTGGCGGAGATTCGTGAAGAAGATATTGATGTTGTTGCCACACAAACTACCAACAATGCCGAGGCCGTATTACATTTTGGACAGTGAATCAAATCATGCACACTCATCAAAGCGCCCGCAGTATGCCAGCAGATGAAGATTTCGCCGCACGCTTTGGCGGCATTCAGCGACTTTATGGTCATCAGGCCGCCGACGTCATTCGACAACTGCATGTTTGCATTATCGGCTTGGGTGGCGTGGGTTCCTGGGCTGTCGAAGCACTGGCGCGTACTGGCGTGGGTCGCTTTACGCTCATCGATTACGACACAATATCAAAAAGTAACATCAATCGGCAATTACCGGCCCTGGATAACACCGAGGGACAAAAAAAATCGGCAGTACTCAAAGAACGTGTCGCCGGGATTAATCCCTATTGTGAATGTTATATAGTCGATGATTTTTTGACGATGGAGAATCTCAATAAATTGCTGTCGGTGAACCAACATTATGATTATGTTATCGACGCCATCGACAGTATTAAATTCAAATCAGCCATGATTTACCACTGCCGTCGCAACAAAATACCGATTGTCACCACCGGAGGCGCTGGCGGACTAACCGACCCATTGGCTGTGCAAGTCAACGATTTATCACGCACCTTCAATGACCCTCTTGCAGCAAAAGTACGTTCACGACTGCGTAATGAATATCATTTTCCACGCAATGCGAAACGCCGTTTTAGAGTAGAATGCGTATTCTCCAGCCAACAACCGGTATACCCAAAACCCGATGGCACCATTAGTCATGAGAAACCGGGCATCCACGGCATCTCACTGGATTGCACCGTGGGGTACGGATCAGCGACCGCAGTGACAGCAACTTTTGGTAATGTTGCAGCCTCCCGGGTCATCAATAAAACCCTGCAAAAATGCAAAACCAAACAAGCCGGGAATTGCACTTAAGCGACTAGACAGCGACAATGCCTGCCAGTAGTTTTAAAGTTTTTTTATGCCAGTAGGCAACAGGAGTCACAACCCGTGGAACTCAGCCCACAAGAATTTCTGAATTCGGAAAATAAGCGCATTACATTGCTAGGGATGTCTGGCGTGGGGAAAACACGCCTCGCCTCTATCCTGCGTAATCAGGATTGGTTTCATTTTTCCGGCGATTATCGAATTGGCACACATTATCTGGACGAGGCCATTCTCGACAACATAAAGCTGCAAGCTATGCAAGTACCTTTCTTGCGCGACCTGTTGCAATCTGACTCAATTTATATTTGCAACAATATCACCGTGGATCATCTAAAGCCGGTGGCGAGTTACATGGGCAAGCTGGGAGATCCAAGTCAAGGTGGGCTGGACTTGCATGAATTCAAACATCGCCAACACTTGCATCGCGATGCCGAAATCGCCGCGATGAATGATGTGCCAAAATTTATCGAGAAATCACAAAAAATCTACGGTTACAAACACTTCATCAATGATGCAGGTGGTAGTGCTTGCGAACTCGACGATCCCAGCGTTTTACAAACTTTGGCAGAAAATACACTGATTCTTTATATTCAAGCCAGCAAAGAGGATGAAGAAAAGCTCATTCAGCGCGCAGAGTCTGCACCAAAACCGCTGTATTATCGCGAAGATTTTTTGGACGATCAGCTTAAAATTTACATGGCCGAAAATAATTTTTCTTACGTCGCCTTGATAAATCCAGATGAATTTGTGCGCTGGATATTTCCCCGCCTGTTTCATTCTCGAATTCCACGCTATGAATCTATCGCAAAAGAATTTGGTTACACGATTACCACGAACGAATTGGCCAAGGTGCAGACTGAAGAAAATTTTGTAAATCTGGTGGCAAAGGCCATCACCCGTAAAACATAAAGCCACTACCTATTTATCATGAAAGTTTGCTACGGAATTATTACGGAAAGACCATGCCACTAGTCGCCAATTCTTTATTACCTACATTTGAGCGCCTCCGAAAAGAAGGTGAGACGATTCTGGATCCCAGCCGTGCACGACATCAGGATATTCGTGAAATTCATATTGGCTTATTGAACATGATGCCGGATGCCGCGCTTGAAGCAACCGAGCGTCAGTTTTTTCGTTTGGTGAGCGAGAGCAATCAAATCGCACAATTCCACATGCACCTCTTCACGCTACCAGAATTGGCGCGTGGCGAAAAAGCCAGCGCACATATCCAACAGTATTACGAAACCTTTGCTGCCATTCAGCAAGAAGGGCTGGATGCGTTGATAATAACCGGTGCAAATGTCTCCCACTCTAATCTTTCCGATGAAGATTTCTGGGGGCCGCTGATTGAGGTAATCGAGTGGAGTTACAACAATGTTGCTTCCACTCTTTGTTCTTGCCTAGCGACTCACGCGGTCATGGAATTTCGCTATCAGCAAAAACGTTATTGCATGCCGGAAAAACGTTGGGGAGTATTTCCGCATGAGGTGGTTGACCGTGGGCACCCGTTGGTTAATGGCATTAATACCCGCTTTGATGTTCCACATTCCCGATTCAATGATATTTCGCGCAAACAATTTGACGATGCCGGACTGCACGTACTTGTGGAAAGCCCAACAGCAGGTGTTCACCTTGCTGTAAGCGAAGACTTATTTCGAATCGTGTACTTTCAAGGACATCCTGAATATGACATTAATAGTCTGTTGAAAGAATACAAACGCGAAGTGTTACGATTTATTAACAAACAACGAAAAGACTTCCCGCCGGTACCAGAAAATTATTTTTCAGCGCAGGTTCAGGCAATGTTGAGTGAATACAAAGAAAGTCTTTTCGATGCTCTCTCCGCTGCAGATGACTCTGCTATTCAATCCTGTAAAGAAAATTTTCCCGAAGAATTAATTCGCAGTTTATTACACAACACCTGGCATGATTCTGGTGAGGCTGTAATCAATAACTGGATTGGTCATGTTTACCAAATAACTAACAATGACCGGAAAAAATGTTTCATGGATGGCATTGATCTCAATAATCCGCTCGGTATCCGTTAACTCGTACGCAAACATATACCCATCGGCTACGGTGCCAGCGAATGAAATGAAATCAGGAAAATGAAGCCAGGTGAAAATTCTGTAGTGCGTTGGGTTATTATTGCATTCTTTGCAATAATTGGCCTTACCGTTTATCTCGAATTACAGTATCAGCAAACCTTTGCAACCACGAAAAATACTAATCATCCGAATAGAGCAATCCCAGTTAAGCTTTCCACATTAACTCCTGCATCCACGGAAATGATACCGAAAGGCATTCAGCCTGATGATTTGCCGGATATTGAGAGTCGTGGGGCTACGGTACTCCTCTTGTATTGTGCGCAATGTCACGCCTTACCACCTCCTGCTATGCACAGCGCAGCGGAGTGGCCGGATGTACTCAACCGAATGCAGGTCCATCTCATCAATACCAGAAACGAGCGGATCAAACCCGTTGTTCTGCCGCCAAAGAGAGACTGGTCCATCTTGGATAGCTATCTCACCAGGTACGCCCGTACAGCCAACATTTCCCGTAACAACGAAACCAGCAGTTCAACGCCACCATAGATCACCGATTCTCCGATACTCGCAAGGCCAAAAACTCAATTCATCATTGCCTTTAGCTGTTTTTTATCCTGCTTGGTGGGGCGGTGATCGAGGTTTAAAATGATGTTTGCGAGTTCACGTTCATGCTGGCTCGAGGCATTATCATTCACCACTTTTTTGAGCAGAGGAACATCTTTGGATGAAACCTGATGCTCCAGACTGAGCATCGCACCCGCAATAATGCGCTCATTACTGGTAGTGCCTGCAGCATTAATAATCGTTTGCAATTCAGCTTTACCCTGTGGACTGGGGTAATGTTTCAGACGATGCATGATTTCAGCCATTTGAAAAATGACCGTCTTATTGCGCCCCTCCCCTGCAATAGACCAACCACCGAAAAAAAACGTAAAAGAAAGGATACTGATAATGGAGATGCGAGTCATGTTCATACTCAAGTCCTTTTTAGTTAAGAAGCAGAAGTTCAAAAATATCACTATCGAACGTCAGAAATATAGATTAAAAAAGCAAAACTTGGAAGTGAAAATGAATAACCGTCAGTAATCTACCTCGATCCTGGCCTACACAAAATCACTTCTACGCCCGTAGGTCATCTGGCAACGGGAAAATAGTGAGTTAATATGCGAATTATCCTGCCCCTAATCGATCTCGAATAGTGGAAAATACAACATCGCTGGACATGGCATCCACGGTTAACAGCAGCCCTTCCTTGTCATAGTACTCCGTAAGTGGTGCCGTTTTTTCATGGTATGTTGTCAGACGATGGGTAATGGCCTCTTCTGTTTCATCCTCACGCTGAATGACTTTGCTACCGCATTTATCGCAAATTCCCGCTATTATTGTAGGGCTACTTTTAACATTATAGATTGCCTGACAATCTGAATTTTCACAGGTCCGTCGCGTACTCAACCGATCAAGTATGACTTCGCTCGGTACTACCAGATTAACTGCCATATCCAGTGTAATATCAAGTTCAACTAACAGGTTTTTGAGGGCCTCCGCTTGTGGAATCGTCCTTGGGAAACCGTCAAGCAAAAAACCTTTTTCACAATCCGTCTCTTGGAGACGGTCACCCATAATCCCCATAATCAACTCGTCGGGTACCAGGTCACCCGCCTTCATAAAGGCGTTAGCTTCTTTACCCAGCTCAGTGCCCGCTTTTACTGCAGCGCGCAAGATATCGCCCGTGGAGATTTGAACCGAACCATCAAATTCCGTCAACATTTTCGCGACAGTTCCTTTTCCCGCGCCCGGGGCACCTAATAAAATAATTTTCATTAAAACTCCCTCTCCTCATTCAGCAATGGTCGATTGATTTATTGTCGTTATGATCCAGGGAAACCGCAATGATTTACTGTATCGCGTAAAGCTACGTCGAGATCATGCAAATTTCTTATTATGGAATCACTGTTTGATTGTGCCTTCAGCGAGCGTCGCAAGCAATCTATTAGCAACTTAGAGGTGTAGAGACTTTTTTAATGGCGCGCAGTGACCCAAACATGAACACACTAACGGCAATATAAACGCGTGTCCTTTTTGACTGTAGTTACACATACATAAATAGGGGTTTGAGTGATTCAGAATTAATCTATGGGGAACCTCCAATCTATTCTAAAATTCGGCCCAAATTGCTTGAATAAATCATCACCTGCATTGAAGTTTCATACGATTCTTTGAGCTGTTGTTTTTTGTAAAATTCTTTCACCGTGCATGTTGACAGAACGTCTAACTTTTTCTAGTAATTCTTCTGTCGATATGGGTTTTGATATATAATCAGTCTTGTATATCCACCGCCTAAGGCGGTGGCTTGGGCAATGGCTAAGCCGTTGTCTTAAAAACCTACGCATGATAGCTCTTGTGGTGTTATCCCCATAACATCAACAAGAGGAATATCATGAGCAGATTCAAAAGATTATCGCACGTTATTTGGTGTTGTAAATACCACATAGTGTGGGTGCCAAAGTACCGTTTTCGGATACTAACAGGCCCATTAGCGGAGGAGTTATATAAGACGATACACGTCTATTGTGGTCGGTTAGGCTGTGAAGTGATAGAACTGAATATTCAAAGCGATCATGTTCATTTGCTGGTATCAATGCCACCAAAGGAGTCATTATCGAAGTTGTTAGGTACAGTAAAAGGTAAAACGGCAATACAGGTGTTTCGGCAATTTCCACATTTAAAGCAAAAGCCGTACTGGGGAAATCATTTTTGGGCTAGAGGATATTGCGTAGATACCATTGGAATAGACGAA
Source organism: uncultured Ectothiorhodospiraceae bacterium (assembly GCA_964401355.1). Taxonomy (GTDB): domain Bacteria; phylum Pseudomonadota; class Gammaproteobacteria; order SZUA-152; family SZUA-152; genus SZUA-152. The sequence goes on from CAYNYJ010000056.1 coordinate 21,972, forward strand.
GAAATCATACGCAAGTATGTCAAACATCAAGAAAAAGAAGAGACAAGACAGGAAGGTCTACAATTTAATAAATAGCAGTAAAATGGGATAACGTTAGCAGCCTTCTAAGAGGGCTGCTATTCATCCCCCTTCAAGGGGGCAAACAAAACCACCTTCTTAGAAGGTGGATGTTTTTT
>CAYNYJ010000057.1:0-21185 GCA_964401355.1 uncultured Ectothiorhodospiraceae bacterium
GATGCTGGCCTGCGCCAGCATGACGGTTATAAAGTTAACGGGACAGCAGTGAAATTTATTACATGATTACGATGGCAGCTTTGTCAGTCGTTGTTGTTCAATCATTGCTGGTAAAATCGTAATCTAGGTTTTCCTCGGGTTTTTGTAAATAATAACCCTGGATGAAGTTAATGCCATGTTGCCAAAGTATCGCCAGACAAGCGGGGTCTTGTACGTGCTGGGCAATGGTTAATATATTATTTTCACGCCCCACTTCTGCGATTTTTTTGATGATGTTCTGGCTTTCTTCGCTGGTGACATTGTTAATATGGCTGCCATCGACCTTGATGTAACGCAGGTGCATATGTTTCAGGTAGGCGAGGTCAGCAGATTCCTTACCAGTATGGTCAATGGCCATGTTGCAATGTAATTGCTTAAGGCCGTCGGAAAATACCTTGGCTGCTTTAAGGTGCTCCTGGGCAGCTTGTTCGCTGACTTCGAAGACAAAACTGTCACCGTGCAGACGTGCGGCCTGTAATAATTTACTGATCCATAACAGCAGACTGGGATCGCACAGGGATTCGCTAGACAGTTTGATAAAGAACTGGATTTCTTTGCCAATTTTTCGTTTTTCCAGCAGAGCCTTGGCGGCACTCTTAATAACCCATTTATCAATTTCTATCATAAGGTTTGCCTGCGTGGCGGCAGGAATGAAATCGCCGGGCATAATGACGGTGTCATTTTGGTCTAGCAAACGCAGCAATATTTCATAGCGTTCGCCGGGCTCGGCATGTAGGCTGACAATGGGTTGGTATTGCAGCATGAAACGATTGTTTTTGAGTGCCAGGCGCAGCAGTGTAACGATACGTTTGTCGGCTTCCTGACTGGCCAATTCATCTTCCAGGGTAAAGATATGTACTTGGTTACCATTGCTTTCTTTGGCAACACTACAGGCGGCTTCTGTTTGTGCAATGGCTTTTTTAGCGTCTGAGGTGGTTTCTGAAATCGTCGAAACACCAATGCTGCATGTGGTAGAAACGGTTTTTCCTTCGACGTCAAAAATCTTATCGACCATGCTGGAACAGATTCTGTTGGCTAATTCTTCGGCTTTTTTATGCAACGGACCTGGAATCAAAACAGTGAATATCGTGCCGGCATAGCGGGCGATGATGGCTTCATCGGGCATCTTATTCCGAATTAATGCGGCGATATCGGATAACACAATGTCACTTTCTGCAATGCCAAGCGTATCTTTAATGTTTTTGAAGTTGTCAGGTTCAATGTAAATAAGTGCACACCGCTCTTCACTTTTGCTGGAGAGATCAACGGCTGTTTGTACTTGCTCCATAAAATATTGGTGGTTGAATAAACCGGTGAGCAAGTCTTGCTGGCGCAATTTCTGGATTTCTTTTTCTAGCGCTTTGTTGTCACTTTTGCGGTGAATCATTACTTGAGTGCATGACTCGCCATCAATACTAGCGCGGGAAAAATTCATGGTCGCGGTAAAGGCTTCACCATCTTCGCGCACAGCTTGGTACTCAATGGCCTCTTCCGGTGGTTGGTCATTATTAATGCTGCGTAGCACTTCTTTGAAACTCTGTTGATCATCGCTGGCGATAAGATCGAGGATAGGTACACTTTCGAGTTCCTCAATATCATGATAACCAAAAATGTCTTGGTAACTTTGGTTGGCGTAAATGTGCATGCCTTCATGAATGTAGGCGATGGGGTCACGCGAACTGTCGAGTAGCACGCGATTACGTTTTTCGCTTTCGTTGTAAAGGCCCTTGCAACGCCGATGCGCACGGCGCTCACGCAGGTTGTTTAATTCCCGTTCAATAACGAGTAGTAAGTGGTCTGGTACATCTTCAGAAACAACATCGGCAGCGCCGGCACGTATCATGTCGACGATTATTGCATTGGATTGTCCGCTTGCAGAAACAATGCAGGGTACATCTTTGCCCACTCTTTTGATGATTGACAGTGCCTGCGTTGCGGTGAATTCGCCGATTTGTTGGGCGGTCAATAATAAATCCCAGCTTTGGTTTTCTAGTGCCTCTTCCAAATCTTCTGCACTTTCAATATGTTTGTAGCGTACAGCATAGCCAACATTGCGCAGAGTGCTGGCCAGTGCCTCGGCATCATTTGCAGACTTTTCCAATATGAGTGGACGGATGATATTCCCTTTATCCAAAAGCGGCTCCTAGCGATTGGTTACACGTGTGGTTTAATAATAAGGCATTGAAAGAAACTAGATGAGTGTCCATACGTCGTTAAACTTATTATCTGTTTCTGTTGATTGAATGTTTGCGATTTGATGTTTGCGGTCATCCAGAATATTGAATTCAAATTGGGAGAAAACACCGGTCGTTTCTAATTGTTTAGTCAATTGTATGTAGGTGCGGCGACCATGTATATTGGCAATTAGTTTGTCGTCGGTTTGGTGCCAGACATGGGTGATCAAAGTCGCAGGCTGGTCAATACCGGATAACTGAGGTAATACCAGGCTGCGTTGATATTTTTCTATTTCGTCGGTTTTTGGCACTGAAGAAAGGGCGATAGCATCTGCGCAGGGCGCTAGCTTCTGAATGCCAAGCTCTAAGCCATTTTTCCAATTCTTGATACGTCGAATGATGCCAATGCTGAGTTGGGTGCTGTTTGTGTCGATGTTGTCACGAATTCCCACCAGCTCACCAACCTGGACTTTTTGTGAATCCTTGCCGTACACCAGATAACCTAACAAACAATAGCCACCGGCACTTTCGTTAATACCTTTGCAAGCAAGAGGTGGGTTGGCATATAACGATGCCTTGGCTTGTGGGTTTTCTAATTTTTCTTTAGTGTTGTTGAAGGTATTGCTGGGATTGTTAACGCGATAGGTAAAGTCGGGGTCCCAGATGTCTGGTGTATGATCATCGATATTGCTGATGCCGAATACCGGTGTACTGGTATATTCAGCGCGTTCGTCCAATACAAACTCATCATTATCTTCTTCGGTCGCAATGGTCTGATCAGATTGCAGTGAATCGATGGCTGTTGGGCAGGCAGTAGTTGGGTCTTTCAATAGGGGGCGAATGATTTCATCAATGTAATGGTGGGTTGCACTGAGGCCCAGGGTAATCGCAATGTCGTTGTTTTTTGCGGTGCGCGGGAAGGTGCGGCGGGATTTTCCGCTCCAGCTCATTAATAAACGTTTTTGCACGTCTTCCGGAATTCTCTGAGAGCTTTCGTCGCCCGCAAGCATGGCATGGTTCACTTTTTGGGCAAGCACGCTGGTGTCGATGGTGCGACAAAAAATCGGGTTAACGCTGCCATCGTCCCTGAAATAACCGGGGGCGGCATCGGTGTTCATGTTGATGGCAAATGCGTAGGTATCATCCTGGATTTCGCCATAGGGTGTTATTCGGGCGCTGGAGATCCAGTCTTTCAATGCAATATACACGTTCTCGGTGACATGCTGGCGGAACCGATAGGGGCCGGCCAAGGCCAACAGCAGTATTTGTTTGTAAAGATCTGAAATGTTGCCGTCGAGGAAGCTATCCGCTGCCGCGTGATCTTTTACCAAGGTTAAGTGCAGATTGTGGGCCTCTGCGTACAAATACAGACGATGTGTCTGCAACCAGACGTTTTCCGGGTGCTGGATGTAAATCTGATAAGAGCACAACAGCACATTGCTGAGATATCGAATTGCGCGGTGCAGGCATACGGTGAGGGTTTTGTTACTGAGTCGGGAGAACGTTTTACTCATTTTGTCCTGAATGACGGATTTGTAGCCCGTCGCCATCTCCGAATTGAGCTGGATGGCCAGTTCCGCAATTTTTTGATTTTTGGGTGAGAGTGGCAGGTTCTGATTGATGTAATGTTTTTTCAGGGCGGTGGTGATTTGGTAGACAGGCTCGCGCAACATTTCCATGATCTTATAACGATTCTGTGCGGAGATGACCAGACGATTCATTTCACACAAGACAGTGTATATTTGGCGAACACTTTCACCCGTATTGGCCATCGGCAAAGCGGCAATCCAGGCTTCGACCTGCTTGGGGCGGCTGTCAAATGACGCTGCTGTTGGTTTGGATTGCTCTGGGACGTCGAGTAACCTTTCAGGCATGTTGCTGGCCACGTGTGCTCCTAAATTGGTATTTGTATGCTCATCTGTACGTATAATTGCTGATGAATTAATGCGTCTTCCGCTCAGAGTATACGATGACGCAGTCAAAACATCACCGTGTTGCCCGTGATATCCCGCTGCTCTTGTTCTGCGCAAGATTACGATATATGTTTCGGCAATATTGGGAGCGGACTTTAGTTATGCCTCAGTCTTTTAGTGGATTCCACTCAAGGGATTTCGATGATATTGGTCGGTGGCGGCATGACGGGAACCTTATAAGGCTTGCCGGCAGATTCCCGTACCCACTGCGGCACCAGAAAACCGGGCAAGCGGCGACGCAGACCATCCATCAGCTGGTGGGCGATGATTTCTTCGACATCGAAGTGCGCGGCACCTTGCACGCGATCCAGCAGGTGCAAGTAGTAGGGCAGCACGCCAGCGGCAAATAGCGCTTCGCTGAGTGCGCTCAGGGTATCGACGCTGTCGTTGACGGCTTTTAGCAGCACTGTCTGATTGAGCAGGGTGATGCCGAGACTGCGGATCGCCTGTAAGGCGTCACCCACCTCGTCGCTCAGTTCATTGGGGTGATTGCAATGCGTGACCAGTACTATTTGCCAAGGCAGTGAGGATATCCACTGCAAAAATTCCTGATCGATGCGCGATGGCAGCACGGTGGGCATGCGCGTGTGAATGCGCAGCCGTCGCAGATGCGGGATATCACGCAGCGCGGTGGTGATTTCAGACAGGCGCCGGGTGCTCAGTGACAGTGGGTCACCGCCGCTGAGGATGACTTCGCGGATGTCCGGGTGGCTCGCAATGTAGTCAACGGCGGCCGTCCAGTGGCGATCATTGGGGCGGTTTTTATCGTAGGGGAAGTGGCGTCGAAAGCAGTAGCGGCAATGGATGGGGCAGGCGCCGGTTGTGATTAGCAATACCCGGCCGTGGTATTTGTGCAGCAGACCCGGGATGGCTGCTGCATCTGAGTCGCCCACCGGGTCTCGCAGAAAACCGGGCTGGATCACCGATTCCAGTTTGCGTGGCAGCACCTGCAGCAGCAAAGGGTCCATTGGGTCGCCGGCACGTATGCGGGCCACGTAGCTGCGCGGTACCCGTTGCGGGAAAGGTTGATTCACGTCGATGCCACCCGAAATGTCATCGGCGGTGAGTCCTACGGCGGCCAGCAGCTCGACAGGGTCTTTGATGGCGCGTGCGAGTTCTTGCTGCCAGGGACTGTTTTCTTGTATTTCAGCCCTGGTTTCACGGCTTGATTCATTGCTTGTTTTATCAGGGGATAACTGACAAGGACGACTGCTAAGCGGTATCATACGGCGGCTCTCGCGTGTGTGCGTGGTTAAAAATGGCGTGCGGCAAAAAGAATGTTCCCAGATCGAGGTAAAAATGGCTAATTTCTCAACCAATGAATTCAAAAACGGCCTGAAAGTCATGGTGGATAATGATCCCTGTTCCATGATTGATGTCGATATGGTCAAGCCCGGCAAAGGCCAGGCCTTTACCCGTGTCAAACTGCGTAACCTGATTTCCGGGCGAGTCGTTGAGCGCACCTATAAATCTGGCGAGTCGCTACCTGCTGCGGATGTCATGGATACGGACATGCAGTATCTTTATAACGACGCGGAGTTCTGGTATTTCATGCATCCCGAGACCTTTGAGCAGGTGGCCGCCGATGCTGCTGCCGTGGGCGATCAAACCAAATGGCTGAAAGAGCAGGAAATGTGCGTGGTGACCATCTGGAACGAGCGTCCCATTGCCATTGCCACGCCTAATTTTGTCGAACTGCGCATTACTGAAACGGACCCTGGCCTCAAGGGTGACACGGCGCAGGGCGGTATTAAACCGGCGACCCTGGAGACCGGTGCCATGGTGCGGGTGCCGCTGTTTATCGAGATGGGTGAGATGATCAAGGTTGACACGCGCAGTGGTGAATACGTGGGCCGGGTCAAAAGCTAGTCGCAGGCTTGTACCCGTAGGTACAGCTAAGATTCGTACCGATATATCACCTGATGGAGTGTTTTACAGCCGATGACCGATGATTGGCGCCCCACAGCGACGTTGGACGCGCTGCGTCAGCGTGCCGAATTGTTGAGTCGCCTGCGGCGTTATTTCGCCGAGCAGGGCGTATTGGAGGTCGAAACGCCACTGTTGGTCAGTAGCGGGGTGACCGACCCTCATATCGCCAGTTTTACCGTTGCGGATTCGATAATGCCGTTCAATCAGGACGCTGGAACGGGCACATCGCGTTACCTCAACACCTCCCCTGAATTCGCCATGAAACGCTTGCTGGCTGCCGGTATGGGGCCGATTTACCAGGTCTGCAAAGCGTTTCGTTGCGGCGAGCAGGGTCGGCACCACAATCCTGAATTTACTCTGCTAGAGTGGTATCGCCCCGATTTTGATGATCACCGGCTGATGCGGGACGTGGCCGCGTTGATGGCTAAGCTGGCCGAGGGTTTTCGTCAGCTGGGGCAGGTCGAGTATCGGAGCTATCACGATTTTTTTCAGCAACATTTGAGGGTAAACCCCCATACCGCATCGGCCCAGATCTTGCGAGACTGTGCCCGGCAGAATGGAGTGCCGACGGTCTGTGGTCTGGCGGATGACGACCGTGACGGCTGGCTGGATGTGCTCATGAGTCACTGTATTCAGCCGCAATTGGGGCTTGGCCACCTGTGTTTTGTTTACGACTATCCCGAAAGCCAGGCCGCGCTCGCCCGGGTGAGGCCGGGGCATCCTGCCGTCGCCGAACGCTTTGAATGTTTCCTCGACGGCGTTGAGTTGGCCAACGGCTTTCATGAACTACAAGACGCACAGGAGCAACGTACCCGTTTTGAAGCAGACCTGGTTCGGCGAGAGGTCGAAAAACGGGAACCTGTCAGTCTGGATGAGCGTCTATTGGGCGCTTTGGCCGCAGGCTTGCCCGCGTGCGCCGGGGTGGCGCTGGGCCTGGATCGGGTGCAGATGGTGCTGACTGGTGGCGAAAGAATACGGGATGTTTTGGCGTTTGATTACGAACGGAGTTGAGTCTGTTTTCTGATGAGACATTTCGAAATGTCGGAAATCTTTACAGCGGGTTAGTTTTCGACAAACTAATTTCGGAACGCAGATCGGCCAAAATTCAACTTCCTGATTTTGTGAGCAATTAAACAGGCAGCACTGCTCTTGGCCTATAAATTGCTTTAAACCGATGATAGTTGCTGTAAATTGCTGGAAGTGCTAAAAGTCCCGTTAGAAATATTTAATGGTGCTATAAGTAATTGTGAATAGTGAGAAATGCTGCGAGTAAGGATGCTTTGCGTAACAGACACTCGGGCATTTTTACCGGTGATGTGGCAGGTATTGAAGGTATCCGCCATGGGATATGTGTTAAATCCTTGAACAAAATGGGGTCTGCATGGAAAAACGTTGGAGTGAGCGAAGAGCATTGAATGTTGATGTTGATGTATATCAGCACGGCACGTTGCTGGGTTCTTGCTTTTCCTCCAATATTGGCTTGGGGGGTACGTTTTTGTCGCTGGATGACACGCTAACCATTCAACGAGAGCGTGGCGTAGAGCTTGTTTTTCGCCTGTCAACGCAAGGCTTGGGAACCAAACACAATATCCATGCGCGTGTGACGCGTGTGACGGACAATGGCGTCGGGTTGAAATTCTGCGACTTTGATACAGGGGTGTTCCGCTCGCTGCAGGAAATCATGTCGCACAAACAAGAATCTGTTGACAGCCGTGTTGGATAAGATGGTCTCTTGTCATTTTGTACACCACTTCAAACGGACTCCCCGCTTTTCTGAATGACAAGCAGACAGCCAACCCCCTTGACCCATTGATGGTGGGGGCTGTTGTATGTGCAGAGATGGGTATTTTGAAGGTGTTATGCGGTGCGTTTTCTAAGGGTGTTCAAGCTCTCGTCGCGCCATTTTGTGTAACAGTCAATACCACAAAAATGTTGCGTGTATTCATCGGCTTCACTGCTTACGGCAACCGATTCAGGGATTTCCGTTAAACAGACACTACAGGAGATGTTTTCGGGTTCTACTGGGGTGAGTTTTTCAGCAGGTCTTTCGGTGACTTTTTCGGTAATTCTACTAGCTTCAGACATCACATACCCCTCGTTCTAACGCATTACATCAAGCATAGTTCATGCAGCGAAAAACGGCAGAAAATCTCTGGACTTAGCATCGGTTAGCGATAGCTTGTCCCATTTGAAGGGTGTCTGTTGCCTGGATGTTGCCCAGCCACTCGATGCTATTTTTGGCGTGCAATAAAATGACTGTTGAGCCCATGTTAAACCGGCCCACTTCGTCTCCCTTGCGAAACTGGTGTGCCGTTGTTTCCGGGTCATACTGCCAATGGCGAATTTTCTGCCCAGCGGGTGGAGTGACTTCACCGGCCCACACAGTTTCGATGCTGGCGACAAAAATGGCGCCGACCATCACCATTGCCATGGGGCCGGCAGCGGTATCGAAATAGGCGACCACGCGTTCATTGCGAGCGAACAGGCGCGGCACGGCACGGGCGGTGGCTGGACTAACGCTAAATAGGCGGCCGGGGATATGGGTCATGGCAGTGAGCTTGCCATCAACGGGAATGTGAATGCGGTGATAGTCGCGCGGTGAAAGATACAGCGTGGCGAAGCTGCCATCTTCAAATAGGCGCGCCTTTTTAGCGTCGTTGCCCAATAATTCTAATAACGTGTAATCGCGTCCCTTAGCCTGAAAAATCCGCCCATTGTTGATTTTACCCAATTGGCTCACGGCACCGTCCACCGGGCTGGCAAGTACATTCTCATCGGCGATAATGGGACGCGCATCGCTTTTTAGTGCGCGGGTGAAAAAGGCGTTGAAGCTGGGGTAGCAGTCCAGGTTTGGTTCAAGTGCCAGATTCATGTCGACCTTGAAGTGACGGACAAACCAGCGCGTGAACGATGTCTTCCACCAGTGGATTTCGCTGCGGGTAATGACGTGCATGATGCGGGATAAGGCGTGGTGCGGTAACAAATAGCTGGGCCAGGATTTTACATAATCGGCCAGGTTAGCGCCGTGCTCTGTACGAGGGTTGGACATAATGTACTCGGTGTTGAGGTGTCAGTGAGAATCGTGGTGATTGTGATGCATGGCATGTCCATTCCCGCCCGTGGTTTTTTTCAATGGAGCGGCAATGGTCAGTGAACTTTCGTCGGCAAAAAATAGCGTGAGTGATACCGTGTCACCTGTGCTTAATTGTTTTTTGGGTTTCATTAACATCAAGTGCATGCCGCCCGGTTGAAAACTTACACTGCCGTTGCCGCTGAGCATTACGCGAGATACCGGCAACATTTTTGTCATCCCTTCATGTTGCTCGGTGCGATGTATTTTAACCTGTTCAAAATCGGGAGAGGAGACGTGGGTCAGTGTATAGGTTTTGGTTGAGTGGTTGTGTAACGTTAAATAGGCAGCCATAACCTGGACATTGGGTGGCGCTTCACGCACCCAGGCATCGTGTGCTTCGAGGTTTCCGGCAATGGAAATTGTGGATGTTGTGACAGACAACAGGAATACATAAAACGCCAATAAGGCTTTGGGAAATTGCATGGAATATCTCCGTAGGTTGTTGCGATACTTACTTTTGTTGTTATTTTCGACGTTGATAATCGTCGCGTAGCGCCAGATATTGTGCGCGAATTTCTTCGGCATAATGCGGTGCCTTGAGGCGCGCATAATAGCGGACTTGCGGGTCGATCAGCAGCATGGCGCTAGAGTGATTGACCAGCGCCTCGCCGCTGGGGCCTGTGCCCAGGCTGAATTTGGAATCCAGTTGGCGCACCAGTGTCGCTAACGCCTCAATGCTGCCAGTGGCACCCAGAAAGCGCTCATCGAAATAACCGACGTATTCACCCAGTGATTCGGGCGTATCGCGGCGAGGATCGACCGACACAAATACAAACTGGGTCTCTTCCAGTATTTCGGGGCTCAGTTGTTGGATAGTCTGTGCCAGCTCAGTGAGGGTGATGGGGCACACATCGGGACAGTGGGTGTAACCGAAAAACAGCAGGGTCCATTTGCCTTTGAGACGCTCAAGGTCGAGGGGACTCTGATCATGGGTGGTGAGTTGAAAGGTCGTCAGTGGTTTGGGAGTGGGGAGACGTGCATCAATGTTGGGCGGGATAATGCGTGTCGCTGCATTGGAGGTCTGTTGATTGACATAGATTCCGGTGCCAACTAGTAAAACCGCGAGGCTCAGGGCCAGTATGAGTTTCATGGTGCGTCTGGGAGTAGGGTGGATGCTCGACATGCGGCAATTATCGCACGATTATTCCCCGCAGGCAGTTTATACTGCGCGTCTTTAATTATGAACGGCTGCGGTTTCTGGCCACGTCACTGATGACGAATACGATGATAGAAAAAAAATAAAAAAATAAGAAAATAGGCAAGCCATGTCCACAAATACAGATTTCAGCCACAATAACTCAACCATCACTGGTGTCCTCATCACCAATCTCGGCACACCGGATGCCCCCACGGCGTCGGCCCTGCGCCGTTATCTGGCGGAATTTCTGTGGGATCCACGCATTGTCGATAGCCTGCCACGGCCGGTTTGGTGGCTGGTGTTGCACGGTGTGATTTTACGTCTTCGGCCGCCGCGTTCGGCCAAATCTTACGCCAGCGTGTGGACGGAAGAAGGCTCACCGTTGCTGGTCATCGCTCAGCGCCAGCTCAAGGCCTTGCGCAGTGAATTGACACAGCGCTTGTCCGGCCCGGTGGTGGTGGAGCTAGGTATGCGTTATGGCAACCCGTCTCTCGCCTCGGCGCTGCAAAAACTACGTGATGCCGGTGCGCGTCGGGTGTTGGTATTGCCGCTGTATCCGCAATATTCGTGCAGCACTACGGCCTCGACCTTTGATGCCATTGCCGAAGAAATGAAAGCGTGGCGTTGGATGCCGGAACTGCGTTTCATTAATCAGTACTATGACGAAACTGCTTACATTGAAGCATTGGCCACCAGCATTCGGGAAAGCTGGGCTGGACATGAGCAACCGCAAAAACTGCTGTTTTCTTTTCACGGCACCCCTAAACGATTTTTTACCGAGGGTGATCCCTATTTTGACCACTGCCAGGATACGGCGCGTTTGGTGGCCGAGTGTTTAGGCTTGGCAGATGATCGTTGGCAGCTTACGTTTCAATCGATTTTCGGTCGTGAAGAATGGTTGCAGCCCTACACCATCGAAACCCTGCGTGAGCTGGGTAGCAATGGGGTGAAATCCGTGGACATTGTGTGCCCAGGGTTTTCGGCGGATTGTTTGGAAACTTTGGAAGAAATCACCGTGGAAAACAAAACGGCCTACCTCGAAGCAGGTGGTGAACAGTTTCATTATATTCCTGCTCTTAATGATCGTCCGGATCACATCAAAGGGCTGTCAGTTCTGGTACAGAAACATCTGGGGGGTTGGTAAGGCGATTTAAAAAGGCCGCACTGGTTTAATCCTCCACCGGGGATCTGACTTTATCTATCCTTCAAATATGCCCATTGGTGGGCATATCCAGGTTCAAAACATCAATTCTTCTTCGATGGCGTCAATGCCGATCAGGGCGCAGTCATGATCTAGGTCGCCGCCCGGCGCACCCGACACACCCACCGCGCCTACCAGCGTCCCGGCCGTGGTCACCGGGATGCCACCGCCCACCATCAACGCTTCACTCACGAAACGCACGCCTGATTGTTCTTTGCCAGATTGTGTCTCCTCCGTCATCACCAGGGTGTTGGTACGGAAGCTGGCGGCGGTCCAGGCCTTGCGGCGGGCGGTTTCGGGGGTGTGGGCACCTGCCAGCTGATCGCGCAGGATCACCTGGGTGATACCGGAACGGTCCACCACGGCCACGCTGACTTGATAGCCCGCCTGCCGACAGGCATCCAGGGTGGCTTGTGCCAGTTGCAAGGCCAAGGCCGGTTTCATGGACTTGAAGGTGGCCAGGGCCTCCTGCTCCTCGGCTAGAGCCGGGGTGGCGATCAATAAGCCTAAGCCGAGGGAAAGATACAGGTTTTTGAGAGTAGTCTTCATATGTGAGGCTCCAATGGGACGAGGGATTGTGAAAGATGGTTTAATCGCGATCAAGTTTTTGTTGCAGACGTTGTAGAGCTTCCTGAGTCTGGCGCAGTTCTTGTAAGATTTCCTTTTTGCTGACGGGCCCCCGCAGGGCAGCCAACTGCTCTTGCTTGGCTTCATCGAGATTATTGAGCACCACGGCAATGAACAAGTTGATGACCACGAAGGTGCCTAGCACCACGAAACTGACAAAGTAGATCCAGCTCAGGTAGTGCATCTCTATCGCGGTGTACATGACGTCGGTCCAGTCCTCCAACGTCACTACGCGGAACAGGGTGAGCAGGGAGACCCCCAGGTTGCGCCAGTGGGTGGGGTCGTGTTCGTGGAACAGGTGATAACCGGCCACCGCGTAAATGTAGAAAATGATGCTCATCAGCAGCATCACGTGGCCCATGCTGGGGATGGAGCGGATCAGGGTGGAGATGATAAGCCGCAGCTCGGGGATGGTGGACATCAACCGCGCCACCCGCAGCAAGCGCGCCAAACGGGCGATCATCGCGTACTCGCCGGTGGAAGGCAGCAGTGACAGCACCACGATGCTGAAGTCGAACAGATTCCAGCCATTGCCGAAATAGAGCTTGAAGCGCGGCGCAACGGCGATGATTTTCAGCGCGGCCTCCAGAATAAACACCCCGAGGATGATGCGGTTGGCGATGTGCAGCCAGCCGTTGTAATTTTCCATGAAATTGCTGGAAGTCTCCAGGCCGAGGATCACGGCGTTGAACAGGATCAGGCCGATGATGAAATATTCAAAGGCGCGTTTTTTGACGATGGATTGGGCGAATTTTTGCATGGTGTTCGTGGTGGTGTTTGAGCGAGAGGTGCAGGGCATACGGTCCTTGTATTGCCCCCTCTCCCTTGAGGGAGAGGGGATGTTTTATTGTTGGACGTTATTGCTCCGCCTGTTTTATGGGGGCATTCAGCAGGGATTCAAGGTCATCAAAAAATAATGCGGGATCGACGCGGGCATTATTAAGGCTCACACCCCAGTGCAGGTGCGGGCCGGTGACCCGCCCGGTCTGGCCCACGGCACCGATGGTCTCGCCGCGGGCGACGTGCTGCCCGATCTTCACGTCGATGCGACTCAGGTGGGCGTACATCGTCACCAGTCCCTGGCCGTGATCGATGAACACCGAATTGCCGTTGAAGAAAAAATCGCCGTTTTCGATGATGCGCCCGGCAGCCGGGGCGACGATGGGGGTGCCTTCCGGGGCGGCGATGTCGATGCCACTGTGGGGCCTGCGCGCTTGTTCGTTGAAAAAGCGCCGCAGCCCGAAGGGGCTACTGAGTCGGCCCATCACCGGCAGAGTAAAACGGGTATCCACGACCGCTTTTTGCTGCCAATAACGCAATGCGGTATTGATGCGGCTCCGTTCGCCGCGAATGCGCGTCATGTCTTGTTTGTTGGGATTGACCTTGCGCTTGTTTTTGATCGTGAGCCGTTGCTCGGCATATTGTTTTGCGCTGACGTCAAAATTGATCGTTTGACGGCCTGCGATCTTGAGCGGGTGCTGGCCATTTTTGGCGGTGAGTGGAATGCCGATTACGGCCTGCCAGCGACCGTCGCGCTGTTTCACCATCACGCGCTGGGTGTTGTAGTGCGCTGTGGGTGCGCGTCCGTTGGCGAGTCCCAGATCCACTGTCACCACGCCGCCGGGTACGGCGGCCGTACGCGGTAAAGAACTGGTGGTGGGAGCGACCGAAACGGCTGCGGCAAACAGCGGGCCAGCGATGCCGAAAAATAAACTGAATGGGATCAGCCCGTTAAATACGGTGCGCATCAATCAGTCCTCCGTATGTGCGGTTTCGACACGGCAATCGAGTTGCCCGGAATCGAGCTGGATGTGGATGGCGTCACCACTTTCCACGTCGTTGGCGTTACGCACTACTTGGTGATCGGCAGTTTGCACAATGGCGTAGCCACGCCCCAGAGTGGCCAGTGGGCTGACGGCGTTCAGCGCCCGACCAAGGCTGCTGAGGCGGGCGCTTTGCCGGGCCAGGTTCGTGATGATGGCGTTGCGGCTGCCGTGTTGCAGGGTATCCAGTCGCCGTTGAATTTCCCGCAAACGCTGCGTCGGGGAACGGCCGTGCAGTCGTGCCCGCAGGGTGTTGAGTCGCGCCTGTTGGTGACGCAGCTGGCTCTGTTGAGCGAGATTGAGGCGCTGTGCCAGTTCGTCGAGCCGTTGTGCGCGTTCGCGCAGACGTTGGCCCGGGTGTTTGAGTTGTCGGCGCAGCCACGCCAGGTGTTGCTGGTGCTGGGCAATACGCCCCTGCCAACCGCGCTTCAGGCGCTGTTGCCAGTTGGCAAAGGTTTCCAGCCATTCGCTGCGTTTCGGGCTCACCAGCTCGGCGGCGGCGGAAGGGGTGGGGGCGCGCAGGTCGGCGACAAAGTCGGCGATGGTGAAATCGACCTCGTGGCCGATGGCACTCACCACGGGAATTTCGCAGGCGTGGATGGCGCGGGCCACGATTTCGTCGTTGAAGGCCCACAGGTCTTCCAGTGAGCCACCGCCGCGGGCCAGGATCAGCAGATCGCATTCATTGCGCTTGTCTGCGTTTTGCAGGGCGGCGACGATGGCGGGTGGTGCCTCGGTTCCTTGTACGGGCACAGGATAAATTAGCACCGGAATGCCGGGGAAACGCCGTTTGAGCACGCTGAGAATGTCGCGGATCGCCGCGCCGCTGGGCGAGGTGATGACCCCCAGCCGGGTGGGCAATGCGGGCAGTTCCTGTTTACTTGCGGTGTCGAACAGGCCCTCGGCGTGTAATCGCTGTTTGAGCAGGTCGAATTGCCGGCGCAGGGCACCATCACCGGCCTCTTCCATGTGCTCGGCGATGAGTTGGTAATCGCCCCGTGCCGGATACAGGCTGAGTCGCCCGCGCACCAGCACTTGTTGGCCATTTTCGGGGCGAAAAGTGACCTGTCGGTTACGCATTTTGAACATCGCGCAACGCAGTTGGGCGTTGGCATCCTTGAGGCTAAAGTAGATGTGGCCGGAGGCAGGGCGGGCCAGGTTGGAAATTTCGCCTTCCACCCAAATCAGTGGGAAGTGGCCTTCCAGCAGATCCCGCGCCGCATTGTTCAAATCAGAAACGCTGTAGATTTCTCGTGTGGATGTTTTGTCAGGGGACGTGGGGAGCATGGCGCGTAGTGTATCGTGATTTGTGGGGGCAGACGCCGGTCAATGGCGTAGCATTTTGGCGTGCGCATGAAAAAGGCAGGTTGCCGAGACAACCTGCCTTTTAATCAAATATGAACCGTATGGATGCGGGGCGTTGGCCTACGCGGCGTATGCCAACTTAAGCTTCAGGCATCCGTAAGTTCAGCAACGCCGGCTTAAAACAACCAAGGACCGGCATTCTTTTGATCCATGGCTTGTGCGTAACCCATATCGCCTTGGAATTTAGCCATGTTGGCCAGTTTGACGGCTTTTGCATAGTCGCCTTTACTGGCAGCGGATTTGGCCTTTTTGAGTATCTTTTTCTTGGCATCGCGCCATTCGCCTTCGATGCTGCGGGCTTCCTTCAGCGAGGCTTCGGCAGCCGCAATAGCAGATTTGGCAGCAGTGGCATCATTGCCACTGGTTGTATCGCTACCACTCATCGTTGAACAACCGCTGAGGGCAAAGACCAGGGCACCAAAAATCATTAATTTTTTCATTATTTCTCCTCCGATGCTTTTATTATCTTCCGTTCAGACCACAGCCCGGAACAGAAGACTGCGTGTTACTTTTTTTATATTACATAATATCTGTGAGGCAATTCTTTCACATGAGAGGTACTTAATCACACAATAGCTGCCAAGATCAAGCCAGTTAGCCTCCCGACGCAGGCGCAGCAGTTTGCCCGCTACCCATACAGATTATATAATCCGCCACCTTACTTTAATTCTGGCCTTATTTGGAATCTCGTCTATGCGTATTATTCAAGAAGCCCTTACTTTTGATGATGTTTTATTGATTCCGGCTCATTCCACGGTGATGCCCAAGGAAGTCAATCTGACGACCCAGCTGACGCGGGAGATTACGCTGAATATTCCGCTGATCTCCGCTGCCATGGATACCGTTACCGAAGCGCGTCTGGCCATTAGTATGGCGCAGGAAGGTGGTATCGGTATCATCCACAAGAATATGACCGGCGAACAGCAGGCGGAGCAGGTGCGTCTGGTGAAAAAATACGAGAGCGGGGTGATTAAAGACCCTATTTCAGTGAGCTCTGACGCCAGTATCCGCGATGTGCTGGCGCTCACCCGGGCACACAATATTTCCGGGGTGCCGGTGGTGGACGGTGAAGATCTTGTGGGTATCGTCACAGGTCGTGATCTGCGTTTCGAAACCCGTTTTGACGAGCCGGTGTCCAAAATTATGACCGGAAAAGACAAACTGGTGACAGTAAAAGAAGGCGCAACTTCCGATGAAGTGTTGGCGCTGTTGCATGAATATCGCATCGAAAAAGTGCTGGTGGTGAATGACGACTTCCAGTTACGCGGTTTGTTTACAGTGAAAGATATCCAAAAGGCCAGCGAGTATCCCAATGCCTGCAAAGATGATCAGGGTCGGCTGCGCGTGGGTGCGGCGGTGGGTACCGGCGGTGGTACCGAGGAACGGGTGATCGCGTTGGTGGCGGCCGGCGTTGATGTGATCGTGGTGGATACCGCTCACGGTCACTCGCAGGGTGTGCTGGATCGCGTGACCTGGGTGAAAAAAAACTTTCCCCAGGTGCAGGTGATCGGCGGCAATATCGCCACCGGCGAAGCTGCCAAGGCACTGGTGGCAGCGGGTGCAGATGGGGTGAAAGTGGGTATTGGTCCTGGTTCAATTTGTACCACGCGCATCGTCGCCGGTGTTGGCGTGCCACAGATTACCGCTATTGATAATGTTGCCCAGGCACTGCAAGGCTCTGGTGTGCCGCTGATCGCCGATGGCGGTATTCGTTATTCCGGTGATGTGGCCAAGGCCTTGGCCGCCGGTGCGTATTCCATCATGATCGGCAGCATGTTCGCAGGCACCGAGGAGGCACCGGGTGAAGTGGAGTTGTTTCAGGGACGTTCTTACAAATCGTATCGCGGCATGGGTTCGCTGGGTGCGATGACCGGCGCTGAGGGTTCCAGTGACCGTTATTTCCAGGAAGGCAGCAAGGCCGACAAGCTGGTGCCGGAGGGCATCGAAGGTAGGGTGCCTTTCAAGGGGCCGCTGGCACCGGGAGTGCATCAGCTGCTGGGTGGCATTCGTTCCAGCATGGGTTACACCGGATGTGCGACGATTGATGAAATGCGTACCACGCCGGAGTTTGTGCGGGTCACCAGTGCCGGTATGGCCGAGAGCCACGTGCATGATGTGCAAATCACTAAAGAAGCGCCGAATTACCGGGCATAAAATTGCAACATTGGCCACAGTGGCTTGTAGGCTGGGGTGCCAACTGTAGATGCTTTAGGCGAATGTAGTGAACCCCAGCAGGCTAGCCAATGATGCCCGTTGGGGTTCGTTGAACTCACCCCCAACCTACATAGGATATTTTTTTGAACACTGACATTCATTCTGATCGCATCCTGATTCTCGATTTTGGTTCACAGTACACCCAGCTCATTGCGCGCCGAGTGCGTGAGGCGGGTGTCTATTGTGAGTTACACGCTTACGATTTGATGGATGAAGCGGGAGTGCGCGAATTCGCGCCGACCGGCATTATTCTTTCCGGTGGCCCCGAGTCGGTCACGGGCGAAGATTCGCCAAAAGCCCCGCAGCTGGTGTTCGAACTGGGCGTGCCGGTACTGGGTATTTGTTACGGCATGCAGACCATGGCTGCGCAATTGGGTGGCAAGGTGGAAAATGCTGATCACCATGAATATGGTTATGCCAAAGTACGCGCCCGTGGTCACACGCAACTGTTAAAAGATATTGAAGATCATGCCAGCCCTGAAGGTTACGGTCTGCTGGATGTATGGATGAGTCACGGCGATCGAGTCGAGGAAATCCCGCCTAACTTTAAGTTGATGGCATCCACCGAGTCTGCACCCATCGCGGGTATGGCCGATGAAGAACGGCATTTCTACGGTATTCAGTTTCATCCCGAAGTCACTCATACCCAGCAGGGCGAACGTATCATCAATCGTTTTGTGCACGATATTTGTGGTTGTGAAGGTTTGTGGACGTCGGGCAATATTATTGACGATAACATTCGCAAAGTGCGCGAGCAGGTGGGTGAGGAGGAAGTGATCCTCGGCCTGTCCGGTGGTGTGGACTCATCCGTGGTTGCGGCGCTGTTGCACAAGGCTATCGGTAAGCAACTGACCTGCGTGTTTGTCGATAACGGCCTGCTGCGTCTCAATGAAGGTGACCAGGTGATGGCGATGTTCGCAGAGCACATGGGCGTCAAGGTTATTCGGGTCAATGCGCAGGATCGTTTTATGACGGCACTGGCCGGTGAAAGTGATCCTGAAAAGAAGCGCAAAATTATCGGCAATCTGTTTATCGATATTTTCGAGGAAGAATCGGCCAAGTTGTCTAATGCAAAGTGGCTGGCGCAAGGCACGATTTATCCTGATGTGATTGAATCCGCCGGGGCCAAGTCCGGCAAGGCGCATGTCATTAAATCACACCATAATGTTGGCGGTCTGCCAGACTACATGAAGTTAGGTTTGGTCGAGCCGCTGCGCGAATTATTTAAAGACGAGGTGCGCAAGCTGGGTGTTGAGCTGGGTCTACCTTACGATATGGTTTACCGTCATCCTTTCCCAGGGCCAGGCCTGGGAGTGCGTATACTTGGTGAAGTGAAAAAGGAGTACGCCGACATATTGCGGCCTGCCGATGCGATCTTCATGGAAGAGCTGCATAACCATGATTGGTACCACAAAGTTAGTCAGGCCTTTGTGGTGTTTTTGCCGGTGAAATCCGTGGGCGTAACCGGTGACGGCCGACGTTATGACTATGTGGTTTCGTTGCGCGCGGTGGAGACTGTTGATTTTATGACCGCACGTTGGGCGCATCTTCCCTATGAATTGTTGGAGGTCGTGTCGCGGCGCATCATCAACGAGGTGCCTGGCATCTCCCGCGTGGCCTATGATATTTCCAGTAAACCGCCCGCCACTATCGAGTGGGAATAGGCCCGTGACTGGTGAGATAGTAACGAGGAAAAATCTGAACGAAACCATCCCTAGTCTCTCGACACTTGATGCTCGTGACGTGCGTTGGATGCAACGAGCGCTGGAGCTGGCAACGTGCGCCGAGGCCGAAGGTGAGGTGCCGGTGGGCGCGGTGATCGTCCGTGATGACAGCGTGATTGCCGAAGGCTGGAATCAGCCCGTGACTCATCATGATCCCACCGCACATGCAGAGATTGTTGCATTACGTGCTGCGGGTGTTGCCCTGCAAAATTATCGGCTGCTGGATACCACACTTTACGTGACCCTCGAACCTTGTGTGATGTGCGCCGGTGCAATTATTCATGCCCGGGTCGGGCGGGTGGTGTATGGTGCGTCGGATTCACGTGCCGGTGCTGCGGGCAGTACCTTTTTCTTGTTAGGCAGTGACCAGTTTAATCACGTGGTTGATGTTGAAGGTGGTGTTCTGGGCGACGAATGTGCGGTTTTATTGCGTCAGTTTTTCAAAGCCAGGCGGTAACACAATATTGAGAGTGCTCGTTATTAATGGATGAGCGGTAAAATAAGGATATGTCATGAAAGCAGTGATTCGCTTGAGTGTAGTATTAATTTTCAGTGTGTTACAGGTATTGACGGCGCAGGCCGAAAATATCTGGGCGAATGTGTCTTATGAACCCACTGATGTTGAGATGACTTTAGTGCAGGTGTCACCCCATGCCTATTACGTGCAGGGTTCCTCTGACGAACCCACTGATAATAACGGTTTTATGTCCAATGCCGGGGTGGTGGTAACCAAACAGGGGGTGGTGGTTATTGATGCACTGGGCACGCCGTCACTTGCGTATTTGCTGCTCAGTAAAATTCGTGCGGTAACGGATAAGCCGGTCGTGAAAGTTATCGTCACTCATTATCATGCAGATCACATTTATGGATTGCAGGTTTTTAAAGACCTGGGTGCAGAAATTATTGCCCCATTGGGGGTGAAGGATTACCTGGCGTCGCCGGCTGCTGAGGAGCGCTTGATTCGACGTCGGGAATCATTGTTTCCCTGGGTCGATGAAGAAACGCATTTGGTTAAACCCGATACCTTTATTTCTGGAAAAACCCAGTTTCAATTGGGCGGTATTGATTTTGAGCTCACATCCCTGGGAGCGACACACTCGCATGGCGACCTGATTGTGCATGTGGTGCAAGATCAGCTGACCTTCGTGGGAGATTTGATTATTGAAGGGCGTATTCCATTTGTGGCTGGTGCGGAATCACAACATTGGATAGACGCATTGGTGAGTCTCGATACCGCCACATTGAAGGTGGTTGTGCCGGGGCATGGGCCGGCATCGACCAAGCCTACGACGGCGGTAAATTTTACCTTGGGTTATTTGCATTTTTTACACAAAGGCATGGGTGACGCCGTGGCAAACCTTGTCGCCTTTGACGAGGCTTATGCATCGATGAATTGGTCTCGATATGAGAAAATGCCCGCGGCCAGAGTGAACCGTATGAATGCCTATTATGTGTATCTGGGATTGGAAGCCGCATCAGTGGGTGAATGAGGTGTGAACCGGCCAAACAATCGCGTATGCTACGCAATCTTTTTTGGAGAGGTGCCAGAGCTGGCCGAATGGGCTTGATTCGAAATCAAGTGAGCCCGTAAGGGCTCCGAGGGTTCGAATCCCTCCCTCTCCGCCATTTTTAAGTGTAAGCAACTGATACATATGTTATTTATATATTGGTCAAGTTTCCACTCACACTTGTACCCATGTTCCGTTGCTTCATTGAATCATTTTCCCCTGCGCCAATAATCTTGGCAGCCGTCAATTGTAAGCTACCTGTTTAGGGCATTCATCATCGGAATGCAGCCCTTCCTCATGTATATAGTATTAATCCGGCCGCATTATAGGCTGGATT
>CAYNYJ010000058.1:0-11752 GCA_964401355.1 uncultured Ectothiorhodospiraceae bacterium
AAGCGGCGGATTTTGGGCTCAAGATGCGCATTCACGAATTATTAGAGGTGCCCTTTAAGCAGAGGGCGTGTAAAGAGCGGGTCAATATTTGCGAAAGGCCATTTTTGAGCTGATTTTTCAGCCAAAAGACTCATTACCTTAACGTTAATAGCTTTGATTATTTAAAACACGTGAGAATTTTGTGACGGAAAGTACAAGCAACCCAGAACCAGCCGCTGGCGTGGATTCCTCGGCACCGACCGGCATGGTGCCCGCCGAGCGTCGCGCGGTCTTTTCGCTGGCCAGTATTTATGCCCTGCGCATGATGGGGCTGTTCATGATCCTGCCGGTGTTCGCGCTTTACGGCGAAACTCTGGAAGGCTACACGCCCGCGTTGATCGGCCTTGCCATCGGTATTTACGGACTGACACAGGCGGCCTTTCAAATTCCGTTTGGCATGGCCTCGGATCGGTTTGGGCGCAAGCCCATTATCACCATCGGGCTGATCATCTTTGCCATCGGCAGTGTGGTGGCGGCCATGGCCGATACCATGAATGGCGTTATTCTTGGTCGCGCCTTGCAGGGCGCGGGGGCCATTGCCGCAGCGGTGATGGCGCTCACCGCCGACCTCACTCGCGAAGAAAACCGGCTCAGCGCGATGGCTATTATCGGCATGAGTATTGGTGTCGCCTTTGCCACCTCGCTGGTGCTGGGGCCAGTGCTGAGTCAGTGGATTGGCGTGGACGGCATCTTTTGGTTAACGGGTGTGATGGCGCTGGCGGCGATTGTGGTGTTGCATTACGTGGTGCCTACGCCGGTGCGCAGCAGTTTTCACCGTGATGCGCAGACGGTGCCGGCACAGCTCAAAAATGTGGTGTCCAATCCTCAATTGTTGCGCCTGGATTTTGGCATTTTCGCCCTGCACATGATGCTGACCGCCACTTTTGTGGTGTTGCCGCTCGCGCTGCGCGACCATGCGGGACTGGATGCTGCCAATCACTGGTACGTTTATCTGCCAGTGATGTTGCTCTCCATGGCGCTGATGGTTCCGTTTGTGATTATTGCCGAGAAAAAGCGTCGCATGAAAACCGTGTTCGGCGCCGCGGTATTGTTGTTGGCCGTGGCCGAACTGGCCTTCATGCTGGGCTATGATTCGATGACCGGTATTATTTTTGGCCTGTTCGTTTTCTTCACCGCTTTCAATGTGTTGGAGGCCACGCTGCCCTCGCTGGTCGCCAAAATGGCATCACCCGACAACAAGGGCAGCGCCATGGGCGTGTATTCCAGTTCCCAGTTTCTCGGTGCTTTTTTTGGTGGTGTTCTGGGTGGCTGGGTGTACGGACAGAGTGGTTTGGAGGCGGTTTTTGGCATGTGCGCGGCGCTGGCCGTGGTATGGTTCTTTGTGGCGGCGACGATGCAGAGTCCGCGTTACCTCAGTAGTCATCTGGTGCGGGTGGGGCCGATCACTAAAGAGCAGGCCCATCATCTGGTGACGGAATTGACCAGGGTCACAGGTGTTGCTGAAGCGGTGGTGATTGCCGAAGATGAAATCGCGTATTTGAAAGTGGACTTGCATGCCCTGGATCGAGAGGCGCTCAAAGCCTATTCCGTTGAGCAGGATCCGATTCAGCACGATGCAGCAGCGGAAAGTGTGCGCAAGGTGAATGTCCTCTAAGAGGATAGAGAGGGTGCCCTGGGGTGCAAGGTGAATATCCTCTAAGAGGATAGAGAGGGTGCCCTGGGGTGCAAGGTGAATATTCTCTAGGAGGACAGAGAGGGTGCCCTGGGGTGCAAAGATGAATGTCCTCTAGGAGCACAGAGAGAGCACCTTGGGCTGGAGCGAAACGGCGATAAAAGATACATTAATTGATATTGGAATACAGTAGCGGGAGAGAAAACAATGGCGCGTGGCATAAACAAAGTCATTTTGATTGGTAATCTGGGGCAAGACCCGGAAGTGAAATACATGCCCAATGGTGGCGCGGTGACTAATGTCACGATAGCGACGTCTGAAAGCTGGAAAGATAAAAATACCGGTGAGCAGAAAGAAAATACCGAATGGCATCGGGTGGTGTTCTTCCGTCGTCTGGCTGAGATTGCCGGCGAGTATCTGAAAAAGGGCTCCAAGGTGTACATCGAAGGTAAACTGCAAACTCGCAAGTGGCAGGATAAAGACGGCAATGATCGTTACACCACTGAAATTATTGCCAATGAAATGCAAATGCTGGATGCGCGTGGTGGTGGAGGCGCTGATGCCGGTGCTGGCGGCGGTGGTGGTTACAGCCAGTCTTCAAATGCACCTTCTTCATCCAAGGCACCTGCAGCTGCGCCGGCCAGTGGCGGCATGGGGGATTTTGATGATGACATTCCTTTTTAGGAGTTACCATTAGTTAGAATGTAAATAACAAAAAGGCCCTGGTGACAGGGCCTTTTTGTTTGCTCTGAATTTTCGTCATGGCAAACGACAAACCTCAGTCCCTTCCTGTTCAGCAAATACGCCAGATACTTTTGTATTTTCACGTAAGCGGTGAACGACTTCTGTGTAGATTTTTTTCGGGACTGATTTATCGAAACGGATCACCACGAAGCCATTTTTTCTGACGTTGTACGAGGTGGTGACGTTCAGTTCTTTTTCAAACAACAATTCCGCGACTACGCTGTCGGCATCGTTTTGAGTTTTTATTTCCTGTTCTGTGAGGATGTTCGGCGAAGAGCAGCCGGTGAGGACGGTGATGTAAAGAAGGGTGGCGAAGGCGAAGAATAATTTCATCTTTATTGAGGGCACCTCTAATAATTCTGGATGTGTCAGCTTGGGATTCAAAATTCGTCGATTCAAGGCGTGAAACGCAGGCAATAGCTAGCTATTGGCAAGTTTCACAACGCAGAAGCGGCGGGTTTTGGGCTCAAGATGCGCATTCACGAATTATTAGAGGTGCCCTTGAGTCTGTTCGTCGATCATGCGACGTTGTTTTGCCGTTGCATCCTGGATCAGCTGCTCCACGGCTTCCGCTTTTTTAATGGTGTCCAGTTTTTCTTTTAAAAAGTGATCATTGGTTTTTGCGGGTTCATCATTATTGGTGCAAGCCCCAATGCCAAGGAGGCATGCGGGTAGCAAAAATGAGGCAATGAATTTTTCGATGTTTTTCATGACTTGTCTGTGTTCGTGTGGAGTGATGTTGAGCATCAGAGCATAGCGGTTATTTAATCAGAGTGACTAATACCCGTCGATTAATGGCGCGTCCCTTGTCGGAGCGATTGCTGGCTTTGGGTTTGCGTTCTCCGTGAGATTTCAGTTTGAATTTGCTCGCCGAGACACCCTTGGAAACCAGGTATTGTTTAACTGCGGCGCTACGGCGTTTGCCGAGTTTGTCGTTATTACGTTTGCGTCCGATGTTGTCGGTGTGTCCGTAAATCTCAATGCGTTTTATTGCGGGATCGGATTTGAGGTATCGGGCCACATCATCCAGTCGTTTGCGGTCTTTTGCCTTTAGCCCGTGTTTGCCAGTAGCGAAGTGCAGCAGGTTTATTTTGAAATCGGTAAATTTGTAAATGGGCAACGACGACAGACAGCCGATGAATTCGTCCAATGCCTGTTTGATGTGAATCCCGGGTAGGGCAACGCTGACCTGGTCGCGGGCATCGGCCCAATCGCGATAACTGAAAGTAGGCGACATGCCTTTTCGCAGCTCGGCTAACAGGCGCCGCGATAAATCCTGTTTTAGCTGAAAGGGGCGTTCTCCTTTTAATACGGGGACTTCACCCAAATCGACGATACTGATTTGATGTTTCCATTCTGGTGGTATCGAGCGTAAGTGGGCGATGTCTTTATTGCGGCTTGCTTTATGTTTGACCTTTAGCGTGAAGCCCAGTTTTTCTCCCGCAGATTGCGCGAAGGTCGCCTGGCCGTAGAAAGGGATGTCATGGGTCAGCGAACAATGGAGTTTTTGTGACGAGGCCACCCAGCGCACGCTGTCCAGTGGTGCCTGATAATGCTGTATTCCGGCCAGGGCGGGAGTTGCGCTGGCGAGTAGCAAGGTCAGCGACAGTTTTGTCGCTATTGGCACGGATAGTGTATTGCTTAATTTGCTGAATGATTTCATCGTTGACCCCTGTGCTTGATACAGCGGCCTGATATGAGGAATTCTTTAGATTTTACAAGGCTCTGCAGCCAATGTCGGGTGCTGGGTGGTGGCGGCGAACAGGGGGTTAAGCCCGCGGTATTGTTCAAGATTTTGCCGATTTTTGCCGCTAGCGGCAGGAGTGGTATTAAATCAGCAATCATAATTGAGTGAGAACGGCGCCGATGGCGGCGTTACAGGAGGTGGTGTGGTTAAGGCATTCATTCGGGCATTGAGGGTTCACGGCGGAGTGTCGCTGAAAGTGTCGCCAGTGTGGGTGATATTGGCAGCTTTGCTACTGGCGACAGGTTTTGCACAGGCACAATCGGTCGAGGCGGAGGGCACGGCGCCTATCACCGGGCCGGTGGGTGTGGCCAAGCGTCTGGCGCTGCAGGATGCGATCCGACAGGCCTTGCTGAAGGCCAATGCTCAGGTGTCCACCATCACTGTGGTGTCATCGCGTGGGGTGGTTTCGGACAATGTGCGATTCACTGCGCGTGGCAATGTCACCAATGTAGTGGTGCTTGATGAGTGGACCGACGAGAGTAATTATTATGTGCGTATTCGGGCTCGGGTACCGGGTGAGCTGGCTGCGCAGGGCACGGTTGCTACGCCCGGTGTTACTGGCATGATGCAGGGTGCATCTTTGCAACCCTCACAAGTACTTTCTCGCATGGGCGACGTGGGCCAATATCGGCGCAAACTGGCCATCACCCAGTTTCATGTTTCGGATCGCACCCATATTTCTGATTTGCCGAATATCGAGGTGGAAATCGCTCGCGAACTGAAACGTCGGCTGGACGCCAGTGGTCAGGTGCGCACCGTGGATGCTTCTCAATATCTGCTGCCATTGGGTGAGGATGGCGTGATCTCGCAGCGGCGCATTCTCGGGGCGTTGCCACCTGCTCAGGAAGTGGGGCAGCTGGCCGCGGAGTTTGCTGAATCGCTGGGCGTGCAATATGTGGTGAGCGGAGTGATCCGTGACATGAGTATCACCAAACACATGCTGGGTGCGCGGGTGAGGCATCTGGAGCTGGATATTATCGTGCACGACGGCATTACCGGTGCCGAGGTGGCACGGCACCGTTTGAATGAGTCCGTGGTTGATGCCGGTCTGTTTGATTTTCCTACCACCTCGCCGGTGATGAACGACAAATTCTACGCTTCGCCGTTTGGGCAGCGGGTGCACCGGGTGCTGAACAAGCTGGTGAACATGCTGGTGGCTGACGTGAGTAACCAATTGTTTGCCGCGCGAGTGATTCGTACCGAAGGCAAGCAGGTGTTTTTTGATGCTGGTGGCAGCGCCAATATCAAGGTGGGTGACGTACTGAATACATTTCAGCTGAGTCAGACTTCGGTGAATGATTTGTCGGGCCAGCGTTCATTGGGCTTTTCGGAAAGCCCCACCGCTATTTTGGTGGTGACCAAGGTTCATCGCCTCTTTTCGGTGGGGGAACTGGACTCTGAGACTGTCCGATTGAGTCCCGGGGACGTAATTCGATTTGAGCCCTAGGCAGATCTGGAGTGACCCGATAGTGGCTCTGTTTTTACTTTTTCCCGTTCTTCATGCCGGTTCTTTACGCCACTTGAGAGGTGTATCTAAATGGGCCTAAAAATGCGCGCAATAAAGCGCCGGCAAAAGCGCTTACGATGACTCGATCGAGGTAATCTCACCGGCAACAAGGTAATGATGCGACGAGTCATTTTCGGTCGTTCGGATTACCTTTACCACGGCATTAAATGGCGACACTACGGCATACTGTGGAGTGATGTTGATTTCCAGCTCGGTGCCGTCGGGAATTAAATTGTCGGTGGTGAACATAATGCCTGTTGCGCTCAGATTGCAGCAGGTGCCATGCTGCATTTCACTCGAGCCCAGCTCCCGAAATTGCAGTGCGTGCTCGGCATTCATTCGAATGAAATCACGTTTTTCTTCATAGCTGATCGACATCAGAAACTCCTCGCGTGTGTGTTCGCTACTCTAGTTACCAAAAGATGACGAATTGTGCAAGATTTAAGCAGTTTTTGATTTTTTTGGCGACAGACAGAGACAGACAGACAGTGGCCCGCGCGTTACTGCCGCTGAGTGTTCAGTCATGCCGTTTTTTAGCTGCTTAAATATCATACAAATACTATAACCCTATTTTAATACGTTTAATTTTCTAAAGGTATTTTGAATGACGACGATATAATCGTTGTAATCGTTGTAATCGTTGTAATCGTTGTAATCGATCAATTCGTTTAAAACGTTTTATCTTGTAAAGATAAATAAATCAATATGTCATGCTCACAGCGAAGAGGGAGATTTTGTTAGAGAAAGAAACGATATCGATAGCATCGGGCAATATTCATTATCTGACCCCTCAGGAGGCCGCTGCCCGGCTGATGGTTTCCCCGGTGACGCTGCGACACTGGGCGCTGGCGGGAAGGTTGGCCTTTGTTACCACGCCCGGAGGACATCGGCGTTTTGCCGAGGGCGAGGTGGCGCGTTTTGCTGGTCAGCATTATCATGCGGCGGCTACCGTTAACGATGTACACCGTATCCTCATCGTTGATAACGACGTGCAATTAGCCGGTTTTTTGGTGGAATTGCTGCAAGGTCTGCCTGATTCGGTGGTGACGGAAGTCGCTCATGATGGTTTTGAAGCCGGCCAAAAGCTGCTGGTTTTCCATCCACACACAGTATTGCTGGATCTGATGATGCCAGGCCTCAAAGGCTTCGAGGTGTGTCGCAGAATTAAGCAAAATCCGAAAACCTGTGATATCCGGGTGATGATGATGACGGGTTACCACACCCCAGAAAATGTGCAGAATGCTTTGGCGGCAGGTGCCGAGACCTGTTTGGTCAAACCCATTGATAAAATTAAACTTTTTAAAGCTATAATGTTAGGAAAATCTAACGTCACGGATGCGTTCCTTGAAATTTCGAGTTAGGAAAAATCTGCGATGAAAAAGAACTTTCCCATTTCTGGTGTTGAGAATGATTACCCGCGTGAATTGCATATCGTATCGACCACAGACCTGAAGGGCATCACCACCTCGGTCAATGAGGACTTTAAAACCATTGCCGGTTTCCCATATGAGGAATTGATTGGCAAAAGTCATAACGTAGTACGCCATCCAGATATGCCGCCCGTAGTCTTTGAGGATTTGTGGGCGAGCCTCAAAGAGGGCAAACCCTGGATGGGTATCGTCAAAAATCGCTGTAAAAATGGCGATCATTATTGGGTGGATGCCTACGTCACGCCGATACGTGAAAACGGCCAGGTCACGGGCTATCAGTCGGTGCGCACCAAGCCCAGTCAGGCGCACGTGGACAGTGCCGACAAACTGTACCAGTTGATTAATGAAGGCATTCCTTTCCTGCAACAGCAGCGTGACAAGCTTCGAGTAGGCTTGATGGGCAAGATCTATTTCGGTTTTCTGTGTGCCTTATTACCGCCCATGGCGATTCTGGCGCTGCTTCCGGTTTCCAAGCTAACGGCTCTGTTGCTGGCGAGTGCCGCCATCATGATGGGTGGCGTGGTGGCGGCCAAGATGGTGGCCCGTCCCTGGCAACAGGCGGCGAAGACCAGCCGCGAGATTTTCAGTAATGACGTTGCCCAGCAGGTGTATACCGGACATACCGATGAATTGGGACAGATTCAGTTGGTGATCAAGGCCTTACAGGCACAGTTGAATACTGTGGTGTGGCGTATCGATGCAGCAGTCGGTGAGCTGGATAGTATTGCCACGGGTACGGCTGCGTCAGTGACGCAAACCAATCAGGGTATCTACGAGCAGCAGTCGGAAATCGAGCAGGTCGCTACGGCCATGAACGAGATGTCGGCCACAGTGCAGGAAGTAGCGCGCAATACCGCCGAGGCGGCCGAGGCGACGCGTGATGCGGAAGGTACGGCGAAGGAAGGAGCCCTGGCTGCTGTTGAATCCATTTGCGGTATCGATGAATTAGCGAGTGAAATGGAGCAAGCCGCGGAGGTGATTCGCAGTCTGGAACAGGAATCCAATAGTGTTGGTACAGTGCTGGAAGTGATTCGGAGCATTGCCGAGCAAACCAATTTGCTGGCGCTTAACGCCGCCATTGAAGCGGCGCGCGCGGGTGAGGCCGGTCGGGGCTTTGCGGTGGTGGCTGACGAAGTGCGTACCCTAGCCTCCCGTACCCAGGAAGCGACTCAAGAAATTGATAGCATGATTTCTCGTTTACAGACGAAGGCCAAAGAGGCTGTACAGGTTATGCAAAAAGCGCAGAGCGGTGCGCAGAGCAATGCCGAAAAAGTGGAGACACTGGCGGAAAGTCTCGCGGGCATCTCTGGGGCGGTGAGATCGATTAATGATATGAATGCGCAGATCGCTACCGCAGCTGAGGAACAGAGCGCCGTGTCTGATGAAATCAATCGCAATATCGTCAACATCAACACCCTGGCGGAACAAACAACCTCGGTATCCGAAGAAACGGCTCAGGCCATGCAGCGGTTGGTGACAGAGACTGGCCATTTGCGCGCCGTGGTTCAACAGTTTGGCATAAATTGAGGTGAAATTATGTCGTTAAGCACATCATTACAACCCATTAAAGTGCTCATCAGTTGATGATGACGATCCGTATCGGGCGTCGAAAAAATGTGTTGAGTGGCCTTAAGTATGCTGTGAGTGAATTCTGTAATGACCGGATGGAGCTGTTAAAAAGCCTGCAGTCTGACGCAAATGATTTCATCCGCAAACCCCATAATCCCATGGAGTTGATTGCGCGCACCGATAATTTGGCTGCGTACAAGCGGTTCACAGATCAACTGGAAAAATGCCGAACCCTTATTGTTTGCTCTGGCACGCATAGTGGAGGCGCGTGATGAATACACTGGCAAGCACTGTTCACGATTGGCACATTTTCGATTGTGATAGGTAAAACCATGGGATTAGGGAAGAGTGAACTGGCCGCATTGCGGGGTGCTGCACGACATCGTAAAACTAGTTATCCCGGATAGTACCCTGCTCAAAGCCAGGTCATTGGCTAACGAAGAATAGGTAGTGATGCGACAACATATGATTATCGGCGACGAGTTACTGAGCGGCATAAAAAGCATGGATTTAACGCGACCCATCGTACGCAGCCATCACGAGCGATGGGGTGACGGAGCCTGCCCAGATAGTCTGCGAGATAAAGAAATCCCCCTGTTGACCCGCATTCTCCAGTTAGTCGATATTTATGATGCCTTGGTGAGTGAGTGGCTTTATAAATCCGCCTTGAGTGCCAAAAAGATAAAATCCATCATGATTGAAGAAGTTGAATGCGGTTGGCGCGATGCTGAGATAACCGCAGTGTTTCTGGACATTTTTCGAAATCGTTCGGAGGACTTTCCGTTGTGCAACAGCCGGCAAGGCGACATGAGCATCAAGATGTTTGAAAATATCCAGCGCACCGGTGCGCTGGTCTGGAGGGGATAGTATGTCTTCGAAGAAGCGGGCTTTAAATCCCAGTTTGTCGATGCAGGGATTAGTATCACAGGACATCTTGCAAAAGATAATTGATCAATATCTGAAGGTATCCATAACCGATACCACAGGCCACATTGTCTACGTCAATGATAAATTCTGTGAGGTGAGTGGTTACCGGCGGGATGAGTTGATAGGTGCTGATCATAGTATTGTTAAATCCGGTAATCACAGCCTGGAGTTTTTTCGAGAGATGTGGGAAAAAATTCTACAGGGTGAAACCTGGCAGGGGCAGATAGAAAATCGTCGTAAGAATGGTGATCTTTGCTGGATACAGACTTCCATCACGCCGGTGCTGAATGAGCAAGGTAAAGCGGAACATTTCATTTCCATTTGTGCTGATATTACCCAGCAGGTGCAATCGAAGTATGCTTTGGAAAAGTTTAAACAGATCCTGGATCAGACTCTGGATAGCGTCTTCATCTTTAATGCTGAGAGCTTAGCTTTTTCTTATGTGAACCTGGGTGCCGTTGAGCAAGTGGGTTATACCAAACCTGAACTATTGAATATGACGCCGGTAGAAATTAAGCCGGAGTTTAATGAATCGAAATTTCGCGCAATATTGTTGCCGTTGTTAAACAATGAAGTTGACAGTTTTACTTTTGAGACTGTGCACCAGCATAAATCTGGTGAGCGGATACCCGTGGAGATATTCCTGCAATATTTTCCGGAAAGCGATGATGTCGGCCAGTTTATTGCTATTGTGCGAGATATCAGTGACCGCAAACGTCTTGAGCAAAAACATCAGCGTATGGAAAGACAGGTGCAGCAAGCGCAGAAGATGGAGGCCATCGGTCAGCTGACAGCGGGTATTGCGCATGATTTCAATAACATTCTGGCTAGTATCATCGGTTACACCGATTTAGCGATGACGCGTTGTGTGGGTGAGGGAGAGGATAAACTGATGGGATACCTGGAACAGGTTTACACAGCGGGTAAGCGCGCACGTGACCTGATCCAGCAGATGATGATCTATAGCCGTAGTACAGTGGCGGCTGAAAGTTTGATAGATCCACAACAGTTGGTCAAAGAAACAGTGAAATTGCTGTATTCAACGTTACCTACCAGCATCCAACTGAATTTTGATTCTGTTGATGAGAGTCAATT
This sequence comes from uncultured Ectothiorhodospiraceae bacterium, assembly GCA_964401355.1. GTDB lineage: Bacteria > Pseudomonadota > Gammaproteobacteria > SZUA-152 > SZUA-152 > SZUA-152. The sequence goes on from CAYNYJ010000058.1 coordinate 10,692, forward strand.
TGTTATCAGTATAGAACCGGTGCAACTGCAACAGATAGTGATGAACCTTTGCATTAATGCCCGAGATGCTATGCATGGTAAGGGACAACTGGATTTGCGATTGGAAATCATGAGAAACGTGCAGGCTGAGTGTGCTTCCTGTCATGAAACAATCCAGGGTGATTATGTGGTGTTATCGGTGCGGGATAATGGTGATGGGATGGCAGTTGACGCTCTGGATCATCTGTTCGAGCCTTTTTTTACCACCAAAAAGGTCGGGGAAGGCACGGGTCTAGGATTGTCGGTGGTTCACGGGATTATGCACGAGCATCAAGGACATATTCGAGTTGAGTCAATAGCCGGTCAAGGCACCACTTTTTATTTGTTATTTCCGGTACTTGGAGAAGTGAGCGCGGAAAAGCAGCAAGCTGCAGTGGTTCCTCTGCCATCAAAAATATTAATGTCAGGACCTGCGGCCTTCGATAAATACTTGTTGGTCGTGGACGATGAACCCGGTGTGCTGGGTTTCTTGAAGGATTGCCTGGAGCGAAGTGGTTTTAAGGTGATCGCCTTTGAGAAAAGCGTCGACGCACTGGCTTACCTTTGCAGTCATTTGGACGAAATTGGGTTGCTCATTACTGACCAGACCATGCCTGATATCACCGGTGTTGAGTTGATAAAAATGGCGCGTGCGGTGTCGCCACAATTGCCAACTATCCTCTGTAGTGGGTATTTAGATGATGTTGATAAAAGACAGATTGAGAGTTCAGAGATTAGCTTCCTTGCGGAAAAACCGTTTGATCGTACGAAGCTTCTTTTAAGCATCAACCAGTTGGTGGGGATTCCGCTTGATGACTGATATGCCGCGTTAGGTCTTGTACAGAAAATTGGTGCTCCCTAGGGGATTCGAACCCCTATTACCGACGTGAGAGGCCAGCGTCCTAACCGTTAGACGAAGGGAGCATATGCATTGCAGATTTCCCCAGCCGAAGTGCGGGAGAGGTGCTATTATACGCGGCCGTACGGATTGCTCAAGAAGCATCATCCGTGAACCGTCGCTTGAATTATTATTTGAACCATTA
>CAYNYJ010000058.1:11852-20702 GCA_964401355.1 uncultured Ectothiorhodospiraceae bacterium
CTTGAACCATTACTTGAACCATTACTTGAACCATTACTTGAACCATTACTTGAACCATTACTTGAACTACAGCCATTGACTATTGAATTGATAGATAAACCCGGCTCGCCTCACGTCATCCCACGGCCTGAGCACATTATCACGCGCGCCAACATTCATGAGGCGGCGCTGAAGGTGCTGTATCGCCTCAAGGCTGCGGGCTATCAGGCCTTTTTAGTGGGCGGTGGAGTGCGCGATTTATTGTTAGGCCGGGAGCCCAAGGATTTTGATGTAGCCACGGATGCCCATCCGGAGGAGGTCAACGAGCTGTTCGGCAATAGTCGCCTGATTGGTCGCCGATTTAAGTTGGTGCATGTGCGTTTTGGCCGTGAAATTATCGAAGTGGCGACCTTTCGTGGCACTCACGATGCGGCTAATGCCGACACGGGTCACGTCGAAGATGGCATGATTCTGCGCGACAACGTCTACGGTACGTTGGAAGAAGATGCCTGGCGACGGGACTTCACCATCAACTCGCTGTACTACGACATTCGTGATTTTTCCGTAGTGGATTACACCGGTGGCATGGACGATCTGGAAAAAGGTGTGCTGCGCGTCATCGGTGATCCTTCCCAGCGTTACCAGGAAGATCCGGTGCGGATGTTGCGCGCGGTGCGTTTTGCCGCCAAGTTGGGGTTTCGTATCCATGCCGATTCCGAGGCACCGATTACGGCACTGGGTGACCGACTGGAAGCGGTGCCGCCTGCGCGCTTGTTCGATGAAATCCTCAAACTGTTCATGTCCGGGTATGCGTTGGAAACCTTCGAGTTGTTGCGTCACTACGACTTGTTTCGTTATTTATTCGAGATGACCGATGATGCGCTTTCCAGAGAGGAGCATGACTTCCCCCACATGCTGGTGGCCAAGGGTCTGTTGAATACGGATACTCGTGTCGCGGAAGGTAAACCGATCACTCCAGCCTTTCTGTTTGCGGTGCTGTTGTGGGAGCCGGTGCGTGAGCGGGCCATAGCCTTGCAGGCCGAAGGGGTCAACGAGATTCAGTCGTTGCAAATTGCCAGTGAAGCGGTGATCGCCGCGCAGATTCAGCGGGTGGCTCTGCCGAAGCGTTTTAGTTTGCAGACCCGAGAGATTTGGGTGATGCAGGCGCGCCTCAAACGCCGCAACGGTAAACGTGCCGAGCGTCTGGTTGAGCAGGCCCGGTTCCGCGCCGCGTACGATTTTTTGCTGTTGCGGGCCGAGTCGGGTGAAGATGAACTCAAGCCACTGGCCGAATGGTGGACGGATTATCAGGAAGTTAACCAGGAAAACCGTGCTCATATGGCGGATGCAGCCCCTTCCGATGGTGCCAAAAAAAAGCGTCGCCGTCGTCGCCGTAAAAAACCCAACTCGGATAATGCCGAGTAGCACCATTGTCGCCGGTGATCGCTTATATCGGGTTGGGTAGCAACCTGGCCGAACCAGAATCCCAGCTGCGCAGGGCGTTTGATGAGTTGGACGCCCTGCCGCAAAGCCGTTGTTTAGCGCAGTCCGCATTGTATCGCAGCGCGCCCATGGGCCCAGCTGAGCAGCCGGATTTCATCAATGCTGTGGTGGCATTGGAAACGATGCTGGAGCCGATGGCCCTGTTGGGGGAATTGCAGCGCCTGGAAAATGTGCATCAGCGGATGCGCAGCCAGCGTTGGGGGCCGCGCACCCTGGATCTTGACCTTTTACTTTATGGGGAACAGCGGATTAACACGTCCCGATTGACTGTCCCGCATCCGGGACTGTATGAACGCAACTTCGTCCTGTATCCTTTGGCGGAAGTCGCGGCCACTGTGTCACCCGATTTGCAGGTGCCGGGTCGGGGGGCATTGCAAGAATTGTTGGCCGATTGCGGACGCGGCGCGCTGGAGAAAATCAGTTGAAGTCTGCCCGTCCCCGGAGGGTCGTTTTCGAGAGAAATAGCGAGATACATGTGGCCGTTATAAAAATGCCACGGTCGTAACCTAAAAAAGAGTCAGACGTACCATGAGTGCTGCGGAAATTCCCCGCTATATTGTCATCGAAGGGCCCATTGGGGTCGGAAAAACCAGCCTTGCCAAACGCCTTGCAGAGGAGTTTGGTGGTGAGTTGCTGTTGGAAGGAGCTGAGGAAAACCCGTTTCTGGAACGGTTTTACCGTAATCCACGACACGCGGCACTGCCGACCCAGTTGTTTTTCCTGTTTCAGCGTGCCCAGCAGATTCAGGATCTGCGCCAGTCGGACATGTTTGCGCCGGTACGGGTGGCGGATTTCATCCTGGAAAAGGATCGCCTGTTTGCGGAACTGACCCTCGATGATCATGAGTTGCGCTTGTATAATCAGGTCTATGACAACATCACCGTGGACGCACCGCAGCCCGATTTGGTGATTTACCTGCAAGCGCCAGTGGACGTTTTACTCACCCGGGTGCAGAAGCGAGGTCGAGATTTTGAACGCTTTATCGAAACCAATTATCTGGAGCGTTTGGTCGAGGCCTACACGCGTTTCTTTTATCATTATTCCGCCACACCGTTGTTGATCGTGAATGCCGCAGATATCGATTTGGTGAACAACGACCAGGATTATCAGTTATTGCTTGATCGGCTGCGAAAAACCACCAGTGGTCGGCATTATTTTAATCCCGGTTCGTTTGATCTTTGAACCATCAACAAAATTTAGTGTGAGGAGGCCCCGATGAGCCGCATCACCACATCCACTTTGCGAAAGATGAAACAGGCCGGTGAAAAGATCACCTGCCTTACCGCCTACGACGCCAGTTTCGCGCAAATTCTGGAAGAAGAGGGCGTGGAAATCCTGCTGGTGGGCGATTCCCTGGGCATGGTTATCCAGGGGCAGGACAGCACCCTGCCGGTCAAACTGGGCGACATGATTTATCACACCCAAATGGTGCGTGCCGCGAATAAAACGGCACTGGTGATGGCGGATATGCCATTTATGACCTACGCCACCCCCATGCAGGCTCTGGCCAGTGCCGGTCGGTTGATGAAAGAAGGCGGTGCCCACATGGTGAAGCTGGAAGGTGGCGCATCAATGGTGGAGAGCGTGCGTCATCTGGCGGAACACGGCATTCCGGTGTGCGCCCATCTTGGGCTGCTGCCGCAGTCCGTGAACAAAATTGGCGGCTATAAAGTACAGGGCCGTAACGAAAAAGAGGCGCAGGCCATGCTGCTTGATGCGCGTGCCATGGAAGAGGCAGGTGCCGACATCTTGCTGTTAGAGTGTGTGCCTTCATTGTTGGCGGCGGAAATCACCACCACGCTAGAGGTGCCGGTAATCGGTATCGGCGCCGGGCCACAATGCGACGCACAGGTGCTGGTGCTTTATGACATGCTGGGTATCACCCCCGGTAAACGCCCACGGTTTTCCAAAGATTTTCTGCAAGATGCCGGTGATATTCGTGCTGCGGTGCGTGCCTATGTGCAGGCTGTCAAAGATGGCAGTTTCCCCGCCGCCGAACATTCTTTCTGAGAAACCTTAGTCTCCTGTTATGAAAACTATCGACACGGTAGCTGTTTTGCGCGCCACGGTCACTCAATGGCGAGCGGCCGGTGAACGTGTGGCGTTGGTGCCGACTATGGGCAATTTACATGTTGGACACTTACAGTTAGTTAAAAAGGCCCGAGCCGTTGCCGATCGTGTGGTGGTGAGCATTTTTGTTAACCCCATGCAGTTTGGTGATGCTAGTGGTGGGGTCAATAGTGACGGTGATTTTGAGCGTTATCCGCGCACCTTCGGTGAAGACTGTAAAAAACTTTCGGCCATCAACCATGATCCTGATGTGGTGTTTTCGCCTTCAGTCACAGAGGTCTATCCCTCGGGTTTTGAACAAGAAACCCGAATCGAAGTACCGGAGATTTCCGGCATCCTCTGCGGTAAATTTCGCCCCGGCCATTTTGCCGGTGTCGCCACCGTGGTGGCCAAGCTGTTCAACATGGTGCAGCCCGACGTGGCGTTATTCGGCGAAAAAGATTTCCAGCAGTTATTGGTGATTCGGCGACTGGCTGCCGATCTGTTCTTTCCCATCGAAATTATCGGCATGCCCACGGTGCGCGAGGACAATGGATTAGCCATGAGTTCACGCAATCAATACCTTTCTGTTGACGAGCGTAAACGTGCAGCCTTGTTGTATCAAACTCTACAGCAGGCCCAACAGAAAATAGTGGCTGGAGATAAAAATTTTTCCGCAATTCAGATGCGAGCCAGCGAGCAGTTGAGTCAAGCAGGTTTCAGGCTTGAATATGTTGAAGTGCGACGTGCATTGGATCTGAGACCAGCGACCGAAGGCGATCAAGAACTCGTGATACTTGTGGCGGCTTGGCTCGGTGAGGCGAGACTGATTGATAATGTATGTGTTTTTCTCCCCTAAAAATAATCCTTGTTTTGATGGCCTAGCCACAAGTCGCCAGATTCGATTTTCTTAATCAATAGCCGTTATCATCAATTGTTCGTTGGGCAGACCGGCGGCGAGCAATCTTTCTCCGGCTTTCTCGACGCTGATTTTGGGCCCGGCAATGTAGATGTCCACGTCTTCAAGTTTATCTTGATGTTTCAATAAACGTTCAACGGCATCCTCTTTTATGACAGGGTGATAGTTGAAGTTCTCCAGTGCATCGTGCCAGGAACGACACAGGTTATTAATGTACAAATTTTCTTTTTTGTCCACGCCCCAGAACAGATCCATAGTGGCGGGAATTTCCAAAGCCATGGCGTGTTCGATGAGGCTTTTGATGGGTGCAAAACCGGCACCATAAGCGAGGTAAAGCTGCGGACGTTTGGATTCTTCGTTAAACAGAAAATGACCGTGGGGGCCGACCAGAGTGATTTCATCACCCTTTTTGGTTTCGTTCAATAACGCTTGTGCAAAGGGGCTTTCTGTATCACAGGGGATATGAAATAACAGGTTACGATCATCGCAGGGGCAGCTGGCGATGGAAAAATCATCACTGAGTGATTCGCTCAATGACAGGGTGACAGATTGTCCGGCCAGAAATCGTAGTCGTTGAATGCGCGGTGTTTGCACATGCATGATGAGCATGTTGTCGGTGGGTTGTTCGATACTTTTTACTTTGGTGATGATTTCTTGTGTGGGAATATCATTTTCGCTACTGGCCTCCAATGCCTCAAGTACCACATCGCTGACCGCTGTGCAGGAACACATTAATACGTAGTTCATATTTTTTTCAGCTTCACTAAGCACGTAATCATGGTGTTGAATTTTTTTGACCTCACCGCTGATGATGCGCGCTTTGCATAGTCCGCAGTTGCCGCTGGTGCAGCCGTAGTTCAGCGCCAATCCGGAATGCACGCCGGCTTCCAGTATGGAGTCGCTGCCTTCGAGCCAGAATTCGTGGTTGCTAGGTTGTATTTTGATATGTGCAGCCATAATGCGGAGTACCGTGTCGTTAGTGAATAAATCTCTGCGTGGATCTCTGGCCATGGGGGGTTCAGCCAATGTCCCCTTGATCCAGTGCAAAAGTCCATGGATTTCTTTTTTGGTGGGTGCTTCTTCTGTTTCACGCAGGTGTGTGGTGACCTGATCGAGTATTGTCTGGTGTTGTGCCAGTCGTGCGCGGGTGGAGGCAAGCTCTCTCCCGAGCTCCGATACTCGCTCGGCCAGCACATCGGCATCCGGTAACAAACGTTCGCGTACCCGCTTGGCAAAGGCGTGGTTTTTAATGTTTTGGACGCGTTCGTATTCAGAGTCGTACTCCAATTGGTTGCGGGGGAATAGTGCGAGCAAATCGTCGACTTTGATTTTACCCTCGAAGGTTTTAATTCCTGCGTCATGAATTCTGCGCTGTAATGAACCACGTGATACCCCGATCAGGCGCGCGGCGCGAAACACAGAAAGAAATTGGGGCATGCCCGACCTACCTCGGTTGATGCGACAGTTTGTCGTTTTAGATGTATGTGGCTGTTATATTTTTCGAGTAAACAGCCGCAAAAGAAAAACTAGTCGTCTGTTCACATAAAGGCAAGCCACATTTTAGGTTAAGGATGGTTTTAAAGACCTACGGTGTGGAAGGTTGATGACTGTTGGTGGCGCAGGCGAGGGTGAAGAGGGAAAAACACATGCGGTTGTAGGATTTCAGAGTGAGCATGGCGGAGAGGCCAAACAAAACTAAGTGGATAAATAGCATGGATATCTCATCGGGGTGCACGGCCTCGGTTTCTTTGTGGAACAAACTCTCAAAGCTGATCACTTCGATGGCGACGATGAATAATGCGGTGGAAATAGCGCGTGCGGTGCGCCAGACGTGCACGTGATCCATCAGCTGCTCTGAACTTCCATTGGCAGAATAGACGTGAATATACGCGAGCAGGAAAGTCTGCAAATGGCGATAATGAAAACGCAGTTTGAAGCGTTGGTAGTGAAATGAAGTGCGGAACAGGCGCAGGACTTTTTGTTTTGCGGGCAGTGCGGTGTCGTTAAACTCGGATTGAAAGTCTCGGTAATCTTCACTCACTGCGCTGGAACATTGACGCGTCATGCCATCGAGCCAGTCCTGGTTGCGATGGATGTGGCGGCCAAAAATTCGCATTTCCTGCATAAAAAAGATGGAGCCGATCATGTCCAGAATCAGACCGGTGACAAAGATGCCGATTAAGCCAAAGACCGTGAGCAGAGAGCCTACTGCACTTTGCAGGACGGGTGAATGGTTGGCATTGGCACCCATAAATTCGCCCACCCAGTTGAGCAGTGTTTCTCCTTGCAGCTGCCCGGTGCCGACGGTGAAAAACAGTATCTGGCAAATCCAGAAAACCGCTCCAGTCATGCCAAACTCTGAAAAGCGCGCACCAAAGTTCATCGCGTATTTCTCGCTGACGGCGAAAGCATGTTCCTTATAGAGCTATATTGGGCACTCAGTATGGATTTGGAAGCGATCAGATCTACCAAAACCAGCCCCAGATGCCGACCGCAACACAGCCTAGTACGGTGCCGATGCCAGGCGCCAATGCGGTGCCGATGGCGGCCCCTGTTGCGCAACCCTTGGCGGCTCCCGTTCCATTGCTGGGTGTGTTTTCGGTGCCGGCCGCTTCACTGGCCATGAGAGCTGTTTTGGCAGGAGGAGCATGGTGTTCAGCATAGTTTATTGAGGGCGCGAATAGTGCGGCAAAAAAGAGCAGTGCAATGCGAAGTAGTAGGGTCACCCTGCTGTGGCTGTGGCTGTGACGTGTCGTCATAGTATCGACCTCCCTGTGTGTCTTGCCAGCAATCCATTTGTCCGTTGTTTATTGAATCAGAATGTTCTGAAAACAGACCGACTTTTATTTTTAAAATACGGGGCGGTGTTGCGTAGTGTTGCGCAGTGTTCGCAGTGCGGCCTCGGGCTACGAGTCTACCAGAGTCTTCCAGCATTTAAGTTCCTTAAGGTAATAATACTGTGCGCAAGTTTGCTACATGTTTTGCTGCAATGGCCGATACCGGGGAGAATGACTGGACGAGAGTAGTTGCGATATGTTTGCAAAAAACAATCGCCGAAAACTGGCGCGTTACGGGGTGGGCAGTTTGTACGTTGGCCTGCATCGCACGATGCTGTTTGGGTTTTTTTCGAGTCAGGTTGACGTGACCGCCATCGATTTTAATGCCACCGGGCTGGCGTTTCGACATGCGCGTCTGCTTAGCCCCGGACAGCCGGTGATACTGGATCTGCTCAAGGACCAGCTCATGGCATCGTCGGTGGTGGGTATTGTGCGTTATACCACACGCATGGAAAACCACTTTCGCTGCGGTGTGGCATTTGATTTTGAGGCCAACGACCACATGCGTTCGTCACAACTCAAAGATACGCTGAAGGCGATGGAAAGAGTGTTGCACGAGGTTGTTATCCTGGCGATTGATTAGTGTCTTTCTGCTGAATTTTTCGTCACTCACGCCAATCAAACGTGTCGCCACAAACAACCCCGAGTGCGCTGCGACATAAAATTCCCCTTTTGATTAAAACCGCCACTCAAACCGCTGTGGGTACTTTTTTGTGACGTCCAGACATTGTTCACTTTGTGCCGACAGAGTTCAGCGTCGTCGGCGTCGCCACCATACCCAGCTGCCGCTGAAGGCCAGCAACAGCATGGCGACTGCCGCCGCATCCATTAACCACACACCCCATTCACCGAGGATGCGGCCGCTGTGCAAATCCAGCAGGGTGCGTTCCAGGGTCAGGCCGCGGCCCCGGTACTGGGCGGCGAGCCGCTGGTAAATGGATTCAGGCAGAGCCTGGTTTTGCCGCCAGGGGTCGCCGCTGACCTCGGTGTGATGCCAGTCGAGAAAGCTGTCGTCAGTGCTGTAGTTGCCGTGTGCCGCTTGCAGCACCAGCGCACCGTTTTCGATACCGATCTTTTGCAATCCGGCGGGCAGACCGCCGGCATTACCGATGCGCTCGATGATTTCTCCCTCGGGGGTGAGCAATACCAGCTCGCGTTCACGGGCGATGACGAACATCCCCCCCAGTGCCACCGCGCCACGCAGTTCACCGCTGTCGCCGGGCAATTCCTGTGTCGCGTCTGCCGAGACAAAATAGACCCGCTCACCCAGTTGAGCGACCCAGTGATTGTCGAGGCGATAAGCGTTACCTGCGGCGGGGGCGCGGATGCCGTACCAGTTTAGCAGCAGACTGTTTTGCACGTAGGATTTGTCCAGCCCCATGTCATGACTGTGGTTGATGATGATGCCGGTAATCGACAGCAGTACCACCAACAATGCGGCAGTGATACCAATGCGGCGATGCCAGGTGTACCACATGCGTAACGGCACCCGAGGCGGGGGGGATTTGTGGGTGGGAACCTGGGGTGGGGTGGGAGGATGGGATGTTGAATTCATGTCATGCC
>CAYNYJ010000059.1:0-19045 GCA_964401355.1 uncultured Ectothiorhodospiraceae bacterium
GACGGTGGATTTAAGTAACATGAGTAGTATTCATTATTAGTGACTTGTTAGTAAGAGTGACACCGGTGTGGGGACACTGGTTTTCGTAAGCGTAGAATTTTTTCCGATAATGCACAACAAAGATTGCCAGGGGTTTGTCATCGATGGTTAACGTATAAGCCTTGCTCGTGCCATTTGCGAGGGTGTCGGCGTCACCCAATATATGTTGCATGCACGCCTTGTCTGTTTTTGTATCGTCCACTAAATCCAGTCGCCAGACCAACGTCTAAACAACGTTTGCCAAAGGTCGTTAATTTTTTGTTCGAAAATGATATCCGGCGGAGTATGGACTAACAACCAGTCGCCGCGATCAATTTCATTTTGGAGTTGGCCAGAGGCCCAGCCAGCATAGCCGGCATAGGTGCGTGAAGAGTTGGTAACCGGATGTTTAAAGGCATTTTTGGCTGTGGAAAAGTAGATGTTGTTCGCAATGAGATGCATATTTTTTAGTGGGGTATCCGTGCGTATCAACATAAAGATGGCATTGGTGCTAACCGGCCCGCCCAGATAGAGCGGATCCGTGCGTTGCTGGAATTGCGGGATACGGGGGAAGGCGTGATTCAGTGGAATTTCTGTGGGCCGGTTAATAGTGAGTCCGGTGGCACCGCGTTTGCTGTAGTGAGTAATTAATATCACGGCTTCCTGAAAACTAGTACCGGCCAACTTGTCGGTGGCGACAAGAAACAGTCCCTGATTTTTCGGTAACCCAGGCTCGGCATGGGCGATAGGCAGCGATAATACGGTCAGTGTTAAGACAGTCAGAGCGACAACAAGGAATGAAAAAAACGCGAAGTACGCGGTGATTACGCTCTGAAATACAGGCTTTTTATCGACGGAATCAATGTGCTGACGTGATGTCGCTGTGGGCAACGTATCCATAAGAGATCCCATATCCATGCTGTTGGAGTTTTCTCCTCTGAGTATAGCGGAGTTACTACCCTTTAAAGAGTACCCGGTGAGGTGTGCGGTAACCCTGATTCCGTCGCGCTTAAGCAGCCTCCACAGAAGATTCACCATTTTGTATGGCAATTTGGGCCGCGTCATTGGAGCGTGAGAGCAGTAGTCGAATATCGTCGCCTTTTGACCACGCTGCGACGCCGAAACAGGCCTGTGGCTGAACAGTGAGTTGATCATCGATGACAATATTGAGCGATTTCAGTTGGGTTGCAATTTTCTTGGCAAGTGCAATGGCCGCCGTTTTGCCGGTTTCGGGCAACACAAATACAAATTGGCCTGAATCAAATCGTCCCACCAGATCAGCCCAGCGCATTTGATCGCGTAGCAGGTGACTGACGGCGACAATGACCTTGTCTGCACCCGCCTGACCGGCAGAGTGGGTAATTTGGGAAATATTAATGACATCCATGATGACCACAGAAAGCGGATTTTGGTAACGACGGCTGCGTGACGCCAGGGATTCGAGGCCCTTGTTAATGGCGCGTTCATTGAGCAGGCCGCTGATGGTGTCAATAGTGTTGAGTTGTTCCAATTGCTGGGTCAGCTGCGTGCGTTCGGCGCGCAGGGCCTCTTCTTCACTGACATCAATGTAAATAATGGTGTGTTGTCCGTTGAGTGGTGGCAGTGAACAACGCATCACTTGCCGTTGCTTGCCTGCGGGCCCAAGGGGGAAAGGCCCGTTGCTGATTGCGTTACGTGCCTCGGTGTCGGTTGACTCATCGATACCGAGAATGGCCTTTTCGGTGCGGCCAATATAGCGGTTGGTCGCGCAGCCAGACCATGTGCCCAGTGTGTCATTGCACCAGAGTACTAGTCCCGCATCGTCAGTGATGAGCATGGCCACGGGGGCGTTGTTTAGAATGTGCTGGCTAATTTCAGGGGTCGGATCTCGCATACTGCAGTACTCCTCACGATGTTGTGTCTGGTGCGTTGAATTCACGAACAGGTTCCCGGGTGTCGGAAAATACAAAATCTGTGCGGGCAGTGTTGCAGGCAATGTTCGGGATGCCGGTTTTTTGACAAGCGGAAATGTAAGCACTTGATTATTATTTAAATTTTTACCCTTGCGCAGTTTTGTGTAGCTATTCATGGGGTTATCAGCGGACAGCTTAGCAATAACTTTAGGGATGCGCTGGCAGAAGAAGAACTGTGAAGGGTGGCTCAATTTTTAGAGATTTGTGCCGAAGATATTCCGTGACGGGCAAACCCTTTGCCGGCCCGTTGAATGTCGAATCGATTGCTGCAAGGTAAATAATAAATCCCCCTCAATGGCTACCACAAAACGAGCTAAATCAAAACACGACCTGCTGGATGTGCGCGCCGTGCGTAAACGCTTCCTGGCGATAAACCGGGAGCGCTTGCGTCGTACGGAAGAAGCGTTGCGATGGCGTACCCGCGATTTCCTGGAATTGTTGCCTCTGTTATTCCATATTAACCATGCGATGTTACCCGGGTTCGTATCAAAGCAGACGCCAGCGGGGATATCAGATTGGTCACCGACTAAAAAAAATGTGGACGCAGGAAAACGCATTGTCAAAAGTTTTGATTACAAAAAGCGTGCCCTGCGCACTTTTGATATTCACTCCTTATTTTTGATGGGCAGTGTGGGCACGATTGCTCATTCAGAGAAAAGTGATTTTGATGTATGGGTGTGTCACAGCCCAAAGCTTTCGGAAGAACAACTGGAACATCTTGCGGCAAAATGTAAGGAGATTGAGGAATGGGGTGAATCTGTTGGGCTGGAAGTTCACTTTTTCTTGATGAATGCAGAAAAATTTCGCAGCGGTGAAGTGGTGGAGCTGAGTAGTGAGAGCAGTGGCAGCACTCAGCATCATTTGTTGCTGGAGGAATTTTATCGCACGGGATTGCTGGTGGCAGGTCGTTACCCCGTCTGGTGGTTAGTGCCGCCCGATGAGGAAGCCAATTATACGGAATATGTGGCACGTTTGATAAAGCAGCGATTTATTCCTGAAAATGAAGTGATTGATTTTGGTGGGTTGAGTGAAATTCCTGCGGAAGAATATTTTGGTGCGGCGCTTTGGCAAGTCTACAAAGGGATCGACTCACCGTATAAATCAGTCTTGAAAATGTTGTTGATGGAAGCTTATGCTGCAGAATATCCAAAGAGTGACTTGTTAAGCATACGTTTTAAGCGCGCCATCTATGCCGGTATAACGGACCTCGATTCACTGGATCCCTATACGATACTGGTGGAAAAATTACAGCAGTATCTTAGTCAGAATAATGCCCATGAACGTCTGGATCTGATGCGGCGTTGTTTTTATTTTAAGGTGGATATTGCGCTGAGTCGTCAGTCAAGGATGGATCAGAACTGGCGTTGGGAACGGATGCACGAGTTGACCTCATTATGGAAATGGCCGGAGGGGTACATAGAATATCTAGACGATCGCAAGTCCTGGAATGTGCACCAAGTGCTGAAAGAACGACGTGTATTGGTGGATGAAATTACACACAGTTATATGTCGTTATCCAAGTTTGCACGCGCGCACTCCGGACTGGCGCGCATTGAACAGAAAGACCTGAATGTTTTGGGCCGCAAGTTATACGCGGCCTTTGAGCGTAAAGCCGGTAAAATTGAAATCATCAACCGGGGGATTTCTAACAATATTGTTGAAAGTCATCTCACTATTATTCAGGGGCGAGGAAAAGAAGTTGAGGAGTCGTGGACACTCTATCCTGGGGCGGTCGAAGGTCATGAGCCGGGAGGAGGATTAAAGCGAGCTCGCAGTATTGTGGAGGTATTGGCATGGTGTCACTTTAACCGGATCATTGGCCATCGCACCATTATTTCCTTGTTGTTGAATGAAGGCATCCTGTCACTGAAAGAGACGCGTTCGATTCTTGCGACCTTGCAGTTTTTGTTTGCGGATGGTGAATTGCCGGTAACGGAGATTGAAAGCTTTATGCAGCCGCCGGTGATAGAGACGGGTTGTATCTTTGCCAATGTGGGCCTTGACCCTATGGCCAAGCACACTCGTCGGGGTACCGACCTGGTCAGCGACCAATCTGATATCATGAATTATAGCGGTTTTTCGCTTAACCTGGCGATCAGCTTTGACCTGTTAGTGGTCACCAGCTGGAATGAAGTGATTACCTATAAATACACGGGTATTGAAGGCTTGCTGGATTGTCTTTCTCAATATTTACACTGGAATGCGACAGGTGAAGCCGTAGACCCGCCACCGTTGAAGGCTTTCAGTTTTTCTTCCAGTCATAGCCGGGCTATTGCACGTCGTATTGAAGAGCTTTTTAAAGATGTCGCGGCTGTGTTTTTTAATGTGTCTGGGCAGGGCGGGGCTCGTTATATTGTACAGGTGGAAAAATCATATTATTTGTTAGAGTCAGATAACGGAGCGTTTAATTACACAAAACAGCCTACATACGAATCTTTGCTTGAGACCTTGGGGCAGCCTCAAGATGTATTTCGTCCCATTAAGGTTGATAGAAATGCCTTGTTAAGCACTCCGTTGCCAACAATTTTAGCAAAAAACCGCACCGGTTTTATTCAGATGTTTTATTATTCCCTGGGTGATGAAGTTGACATCTTTGTGTTAGATGAAAATGGTTCTTTATTTCATCAGCGGATACCCTACTTTGAAGATGAGGCGTTGGTTAATCATTACTCGCGGTTTTTTGATGCGGTGCTGAATCGTCAGAGTTTTTTGTTTCAGGATGAAAATGCCAGTTTAATGTTAGATGCGCTGGAAATTTATAAAGTGAGAAAAGGGCGCAAGAAGAACTATCGGTTTGAGAGGCAAGCGCCGAATGTTGATCGTCCCATGCGCTATTTCAATGTGCAGGTGATCGGTGACCTGGTGAATCAAAATGCCACATTTACAGTGTATTGCAATGACGAGGAATTTTCCTCGCTGGATCATGGCAAAGTGTTGTTTAAAGAAGTTGCGCGTTACGTGTTGCGTCAGCGGGACAGTGGGCAGCGTTACCCGATTTATATTACCGATGTGGATTTGTCGCCAACGTTGTTAGGTGCGCGACGTACGGACAAGGTTCAGGCCATCGATTATTTGAAATATAAAAAACGCATTGAAGAAAAGCTGAATAAAGAATTGGCACGGCTTTAATAGGTAGCTTCGAGGCACTTGATAACCCAGTTTGCGATATCGGTGATTTCCTCGGGGCACACACTATGCTCCATTTCGTAGCTTTCCCAACGAGTGGCATAGTGCATTTCTTGCAGTAATTCGTGGCTGGCTTTCCCATATTTAAATTTGACCACAGTATCTTGTCGGCCATGGCCCATAAAAATTGGGGTGTCTTTATTGGCCTGACTATAATTTTCGGCGGGTGTTTTTCGCAGCGGCAGGTAGGCGGACAAGACGCCGATGCCGGCAAGTTTTTGCTGATGCCGGAGTCCGCTGTGCAAGGCGACGGCGCCGCCCTGTGAAAATCCCATGAGAATAATGCGGTTGCTGGGGATGCCGCGTTGGTTTTCAGTTTGGATGAGGGAGGTTATTCGTTGTTGTGCGTCGATCAGTCCTGCTTCATCTTCCTGATCAAAATTATCCAATGAATAAATGTCGTACCAGGCGCGCATTTCGTAGCCTCCGTTGCAGCTAACGGGGCGGACGGGTGCGTGCGGAAAAATAAAGCGAATGTCGAGTGTGTCGGGCAGCGCCAGCTCGGGCACGATGGATACAAAGTCGTTGCCGTCGGCACCCAAACCATGCAACCAGATGATGGACGCGGTGGGTGTGCTGGCGGTGCTGAGTTCGATGCCGTTGGGGAGCGTTATTCTGTTGTAGGGAGTCATTGCAGAAAACAGTTGCAGAGAATGAGCGCGGGTTACGCGAGCTCGACGGTCTCGCCGCTTTGTTCGCTCAATGCCTGGTTTAGCAAGGTCATTAATTTTAACTCGTCTTGTTTCCAGCAGTCCTCGTCGGCATGGTAGTCGAAATAATAACCGCCGGAGCGAGCGGCAAGCCAGATCTGTTGCGTGGGTTCCTGGCGATTGATGATGACCTGCGAGCCGTTTTCACATTCGATTGTCAGGATGTCGCCAGCGGAATCCCAATCCAGGTCGGTCTCGCAGTTATCCAGCGCATCCTCAATGGTGCCCAGCATGTCGTCGACTCTTTGGTTGAATTCGCCTGTGTTCACTGCGCTCGTCTCCTATTGAAGGTGCGATGGTAGGTTTCCGGGTGCTGTCTGTTTATAATAGCCGCCGCAGAAGGAGATTATTCATGAAACCGTGTTGGGCACAATATCTACTTTGGTTGGTGATTGCCGTATTAGGCACGGGCAGCCTGTTGAGCGCCTGTGGGCAGAAAGGTGATTTGACGCGCCCCGGCGCTAATTTGAGTAGCGCTGCCGACGGATATTGACGTCGGTCATTTTTGATCACGGGGCGCCAAATTTTCAAACACCCTAACGGAATTTTTCTCATAAACACTAAAAAGCACAACTGATAGAAACACACAATGAATCATTTTGAATACCGTGGTGGACGACTGTTTGCCGAAGATGTGGATATGCGGCGCATCATCGATGAAGTGGGCACGCCCTGTTATGTTTATTCGCGTGCGACCCTGGAGCGTCATTGGCATGCTTTTGACCGTGTGTTGCAAGGGCATGAGCACCTGGTCTGTTATGCGGTCAAAGCCAATTCTAATCTGGCGGTATTACATGTATTGGCAGAGTTGGGATCCGGATTTGATATCGTCTCCGGTGGCGAGCTGCGGCGTGTGATCAAGGCGGGGGGTCAGCCTTCCAAGGTGGTGTTTTCCGGTGTTGGCAAAAATGCCGATGAAATGCGTTATGCCCTGGAATTGGGCATTCGCTGTTTTAATGTTGAGTCCATCGCTGAGCTTGAACGTCTCAATGATATTGCCGGTGAGTTGGAAGTGCGTGCGCCGGTCTCGTTGCGCGTCAACCCCGACGTGGATGCGCAGACCCATCCGTATATTTCGACGGGCCTGAAAGAAAATAAATTTGGTATTGATATCGAGGCTGCCCCCGCAGCGTATCAGCGTGCCGCCGAGTTGCTGCATATCGATGTGGTGGGTATTGATTGCCACATCGGTTCACAGCTCAGCGATATCACCCCCTTTGTCGATGCGTTGGAACGGGTGTTGTTATTGATCGACACACTTGCCGAGCAGGGTATCACCCTGAAACACATTGACCTGGGAGGCGGTCTGGGGATTACCTATCGTGATGAAGCGCCACCGAGTCCGGCGGAGTACGCTGCGGCAATTTTGGCACCGTTAAAAGCACGAGATCTGGAAATTATTCTCGAGCCGGGGCGGGCAATTGCCGGTAATGCCGGAATATTGTTAACGCGTGTTGAGTATCTCAAGCCAGGAGAAGCCAAGAATTTCGCGATTGTGGATGCCGCCATGAATGATTTATTGCGGCCCGCCTTGTATGGTGCGTGGCAGGATATTATTCCCGTTGAACCGCGTGAAGACGGTGATGCCCATGTTTACGATGTGGTAGGTCCAGTTTGCGAAACAGGTGATTTCCTGGGGAAAGAGCGGTCATTAAATATTGAGAGCGGTGATGTGTTGGCGATTTGCTCGGCGGGTGCTTATGGGTTCGGTATGAGCTCTAACTATAATTCGCGGCCGAAAGTCGCGGAAGTCATGGTCGATGCCGACCGATACACCGTGGTGCGTGAGCGTGAAACCATGGAGGACCTGTGGCGAGGTGAAAAAGTTTTACCCTATTGAAACAAAACAGCTTACACGGTTTGTTTCAACGCTAGCGATAAAGAAAATCAGCACATAAAGGGGCAGCGTCGAACTGCCCTTTTTGGTTTGTTCCTTAACGTTTACCTGAGAGTGAAACTGTTAACCACGGCTTGCAGTTTTGTCGCCAGTACCGCCATGGTTTCACTGGCGCCTGCCGTTTGCTCAGCACCTTGCGCGGTTTGATTGGTTACTTCGCGGATCGACATTACGTTGCGGTTAATCTCATCGGCTACCGCACTTTGCTGTTCGGCTGCGGCGGCAATCTGTGTATTCATGTCATCCACTTCGCTTACAGCCGTTGAAATGCTATCCAGTGATTCGCCCGCTTTGGATGCCCGCTCGACGCTGGCGCTGGCTTGTTCCTGGCTCCGGCTCATGACCTCCACGGCCTGTTTGGAGCCGATCTGTAGTTTTTCCACCATCGCTTGAATTTCCCGTGTGGATTGCTGTGTGCGTGAGGCCAGGGTGCGCACTTCGTCGGCTACCACGGCAAAGCCACGACCCTGTTCGCCTGCGCGGGCGGCCTCAATGGCCGCGTTGAGTGCCAGCAGGTTGGTCTGCTCGGCAATGCCGCGAATCACTTCGACCACGGAACCGATGTCGTCACTGTGATTGCTCAATTCCTGAATCACATCGCTGGCACTCTGAATATCGGTTGCCAGGGTATCGATCGCATCCATGGTTTCGGACACCATACGCTTTCCTTCGTTGGCGCGATTCGTGGTTTCTTTGGTAGAAGCGGCTGCAGCCTCTGCATTCCTTGCAACTTCCTGTACTGTCGCGCTCATTTCGTTCATGGCGGTCGCCAGTTGGTCTGTTTCAGATTGTTGTTGCTGTATGCCCATGTTGGTTTGTGAGGTGATCACCGACAATTCTTCAGCCGAGGCGGAAAGTTGCGCGGAATTTTCGCCGATTTCGCTGACTTGATTGTGCAGGGACTCCACTAAATTCTTTAACGAGACGCCGAGTTCCTGGGTATCGCGTAATCCGCAAGGTTTGACAGTAACGGTGAGATCACCTTCCGAGCAGCGTGACATATCTTGGCGGAATTGCGTGAGAGGTTTGAACAAATAATGATTCATTGTCCAGTATGAACCCACCAATAACAGCGTCACCAGCAAAATAAAGGCGATGATGTTGAGACTTTGCGTGGTGTTAAAAGTGTTTAAAAACTGAGTGAGATCTTCTTCTATCGAGATGGTGAGAATGGGCTCGCTACTTGCCGAGGTGAGGGTGTAATGAATTTCCAGGAGAGTGTCATCATGCTCATCTAGCCAATCATCGCTGGCATATAGCTTTTTATTGGTAAGGTCACGGATCTGTAATGGGCTGCCAAGAATATTGTGAATGTGGCGCAGATTAAAAGCAGGATCGAGCACCACTTCGAGATAACCCACGAGTCTCAATCCGCCAATGGGAACCAGTACTGAATAAATGCCTTGGTTGTTATTTTTCCATAGCGAGCTAGTGGCTTTGAAGCGTTCGGCTCCGGTGCGTCCTCGCGCAGATTTCAGAAGTTCATCAGGAAGCGTTTTTGGTAGCCCAGTGACACCTTTTGAACTCTCTGCAAGAAAACGGAAATGCATGTCATATGCGCGTAATTTGAAAAGGGCAAGTTTTTTACTGGTAACAAAACGCTGTGCAAATTGATCGTTCAGGTTGGTGATAATAATGTCTTTGTTTTCCGGGCTGTCATCGAAGTTTTTAACGGCTTTACGAAAGGTCTTGGGCTTTTGAGTGACAGCACCAAGGTCGGTGGCAGTCTGTCGTAATTGAGTGACAACTTCTTGCGCAGCAACGGAGATGATGCGGGACAGAGTATCGGTTTGTGAATCAAAGGCCGCTTGGCGGAACAGGCTGCCAGTGATGATGGACAGAATGATGGCTGATATGCCCAATACGAGTAGCGTGGTATTGGTCAGGGCTTTGATGGAAAATTTGTTGAAAGACATTTGCTTACCCTAGCGTGTGTGGATGACAGACCTTATATAGTGCAGATGCGGTGGTAGCGCTGAACTCTCCGCGCTAATGGCCCCCGGGTGAGCAGGGGCTGTCAGGATTTTGTCGTAAAACTTTGCTGTAAAACAACGCGCTCACTACCCGTGGCCTTATTCCTTGACGGTAGGCAGGCCTTTGTTCTCCCATTCTTCCATGCCGCCGCGGAACCAATAGACTTTTTTGTAACCCCAGTTCACGGCGTTCCGGGAAGACTCAACGCTGCGATTACAGTTCACACCATTGCAGTAAAACAGGATGGCTTTGCTTTTATCGGCGGCGTATTTTGCCAGGCTTTCCGGTGTGGTGTTGGTATTGGGTAGGGCGATGGAATCTTCGATCCAGCCGCTGGAAGCCCGGTCGCTGGCTTTGCGGGCATCGATGAGCACCAGATCATCCAGCTCTCCGACCAGCTCAATGACTTCCTCGGCCGAAACACGAGTCGCACCGACAATGGATTCGGGTGTTTTTTTGCCCGCCGTGGCACTGCCAATAAGCAGAAATGACAGGACAGTGATCGTAGTAAACAGACTGAATATTCGAACGACATAAGACATTTATAAAATCTCCCAGTGATGATAAAAGGTTTGCCTAAATCACGGTTACACGGTTACACGGTGTATCGGCCGGGGTTTAAGAGTCTTAATAAGAATTTGCACTTTTTCTTATATTAAGAAAGGAAATAGATTTCTCGATGAGAAAAAAGTGGTCATCGGAAAAAACGACAGAAACGAAACGGGGTCATACTCCCCGTGTCGCCGGGTTGGATCAGTCTGTGATGGCGGCTCAGTGATCTACACGGATGCGTCGACTGTGCATCAGGGGTTCACGTTTTGGGATGGTAATTTCCAGTGTGCCATTGTGGCTTCTGGCAGTGATGCCGTCGGCATCCGCCGTTTCCGGCAATGAGAAGCGACGGTGAAAGGTGCCACGGATGCGTTCGATACGTTTGTAGCCTTCTTTCTCCACCTCTTTATCTTCGTGCCGCTCACCCTTGATGGAGAGCATGCCGTTTTCCATGTGTACCTCGATATCCTCAGGTTCAACACCGGGAATATCGGCGATCACTAAAAACTGCGTGTCCTCTTCCTTAACGTCCACCGCGGGTACCCAGTCGCTGGTGGCTATGGTCGCATTTTCATCATCGACGTTTATGCGGGGATCAAACAACGTACCCATTTCCGCTGTAGCTGCTGGAATTTGCGCCAGGGGTCATAGTGAATGATGTTCATGACGGTCTCCTTTGGTTGTGCCGAATGCTGTGTTGGGTGCCGGGATTGGCAGAAAAACACGATGCATCTACACTGTAAATAGGGGATGATTGCGGTTTATCAAGGGGCTAAAAGGCACCATCGGTTGCGGTGGAAGTGGTGTCGGAATATGTGCGATTTGCGGGGCTTTTGAATATCGGCGCGGCAATTGGTGGTGTTTTTTATACACTACATGTTGTATCAGTAAATTTTTCGGAGTTGCCGGTGTTAGCCTGCTGAAATGATTGACTATTTTTGATTTAATTATTTAACCAATTGTTTTTACTCATATTTATTATTTTAGAGGTTTCGTAGTAATTCTGTTGACAGCCTCAGATGTACGCCATATTCTTTGCTATGAACACAACATATAGTGTTTTCGTTTGAAAAGATTCTGCGTTTGTTGGAGGGCGACGCGTACCCGTCCCTCATGGCGTTGAAAAGATTAATATTTTTAACGACAACAATGATAACTGCCGTGACGAGGAAGTCCAATCCATGAAAGCCGCCCCCATACCTTCTACAAAGAACGCTGCAAAGAACACCATAACAACCTGCGTCGAAGACATTCCCTTCCAGGCCGCCTCGGTGGATATCTGGGAGAAAAAATACCGCCTGCAAAGCAAAGACGGCGACGTGGTCGATGAAACCATCGACGACACCTATCGGCGTGTTGCCAATGCCTTGGCCGATGTGGAAGACACCGACGCTAAGCGCGACGAATGGCGTGAAAGTTTCCTCTGGGCCTTGCGCCACGGCGCCATTCCCGCGGGCCGCATTATCTCCAATGCCGGTGCCCAGGCTTACAAACCCGCCACCTCCACCATTAACTGCACAGTCTCCGGTATCGTCCGCGATTCCATGAATGACATCCTGGAAAAGGTGCACGAGGCGGGCTTAACACTCAAAGCCGGCTGCGGTATCGGCTACGAATTCTCGACCTTACGTCCCAAGGGAGCTTTCGTAGCCGGCGCTGGTGCCTACACTTCCGGCCCGCTGTCGTTCATGGATATTTACGACAAGATGTGTTTCACCGTGTCCTCCGCGGGTGGTCGTCGCGGCGCACAAATGGCCACCTTCGATGTCGGCCATCCCGATGTGCTGGACTTCGTGCGCGCCAAGCGTGAAGACGGTCGCCTGCGCCAGTTTAATCTGTCACTACTGATCACCCAGGAATTTATTGAGGCCGTAAAGGCCGATGCCGACTGGCAGCTGGCCTTTCCGCTGAGCGAAAAGGAAGCGGAGACAGATGGCGTAGATCTCAACGATCCCGCGCAGGTGGTGTGGCGTGAATGGCCCACCCACGAAGGTTACATTGTCAACGATGCCGGTCTGGTGGCCTGCAAGATTTACCGCAGCATTCGCGCGCTGCGCTTATGGGACGTGATCATGTCCTCCACTTACGATTATGCCGAGCCCGGTTTCATCCTCATCGACAAGGTGAATGAGATGAACAACAACTGGTTCTGCGAAAACATCCGTGCCACCAATCCCTGCGGCGAGCAACCTCTGCCGCCTTATGGTTCTTGCCTGCTGGGTTCGGTGAACCTCACCAAATTTGTCAACGACCCGTTTACGGATGCCGCCGAATTTGATTGGGAAAAATTCCGCAAAACCGTCGCCATCTTCACCCGCATGTTGGACAACGTGGTGGAGATCAACGGCCTGCCGCTGGAAAACCAGCGCGACGCTATCCTTAACAAGCGTCGTCACGGCATGGGTTATTTGGGTCTGGGTTCCACCCTCACCTTAATGGGCATGAAATACGGTTCCGATGCCTCGCTGGAATTCACCGAGCGCGTCACCCGCGAATTGTCGTTAGTGGGTTGGGAAACGGGCCTTCAGTTGGCCGAGGAAAAAGGCCCGGCACCGATCATGGAAGAAGACTTTACCGTTGACGCCGAAATGCTGCGCAAGCGCCCGGAAATGAAAGGCGACGGCTACGCGTTGGGCGACATCGTCAAGGGCAAAGTATTGCTGGCCCGCTACAGTCGTTACATGCAAAAGGTCGCCGGCGTGAATCCGCAGCTGGTGGCCGAAATAGCAGAGAAAGGTTGTCGCTTTACCCATCACAGTTCCATCGCCCCTACCGGCACCATTTCACTGTCGCTGGCCAATAACGCCAGTAACGGCATTGAACCCAGTTTCGCGCATTTGTATTCCCGCAACGTGATTCGTGAAGGCAAAAAGACTAAAGAGAAAGTAGACGTTTGTTCTTTCGAGCTGTTGGCCTATCGCAAAATGGTTAACGCCGATGCCATGCCCTTTGCCGACGACGATAAAAACAAATTGCCGGACTACTTCATCAGCGCCGACGACATCGCTCCCAAGGCGCATGTGGATGTGCAAGCCGCCGCGCAAAAATGGATCGACTCCAGTATTTCCAAAACCGCCAACGTGCCGACGGATTTCCCTTACGAGGAATTTAAAGACATCTACCTGTATGCCTATGACCAGGGTCTCAAAGGTTGCACCACTTTCCGCTTCAACCCGGAAGTGTTCCAGGGCGTACTGGTGAAAGAAGCGGATTTAGAAAACACCACGTATCAATTTACTTTGGATGACGGCAGCGTGGTGGAAGTCAAAGGTAATGAAGAGATCGAATACGACGGCGAAATGCACACCGCCGCCAATCTCTACGACGCGCTGAAAGAAGGCTACTACGGCAAATTTTAAGGATGGTAAATTCTAAAAACGTTTTCGTAAAAACTAACGAAAGACATTTCATTAAAAAACAGGCGACGGATGGAATCGGTCGCCGGCAGGAGTAAATAAACATGGCTATCAAACTCGGTAGTAAAATTGTCGGCTACAGCGTCAAACAAGAGGACAAAGAAAAATCACAGGCGACCACGCAAGCCCCGGCGACCGCAACCAGCGCAGAAGGCGAAGACAGCAATATCGTCTACATGCACGAAAAGCTGGAACGCCCGGAAATGCTACTGGGTTCCACTTATAAAATTAAAACCCCGTTGTCCGAGCATTCCCTCTACATCACCATCAATGACGTGGTGTTGAATCAGGGAACCGAACACGAATTACGCCGGCCCTTCGAGGTCTTCATCAACTCGAAAAATATGGATCACTTCCAGTGGATCGTGGCACTAACGCGCATCATCTCCGCCGTGTTTAGAAAGGGTGGCGACGTCACCTTCCTGGTCGACGAACTGCGATCTGTGTTTGACCCGCGCGGTGGTTACTTTAAAAAGGGCGGAAAATACATGCCCTCATTAGTCGCCGAACTGGGCGACGCCATTGAAACGCATATGAAGATGATCGGTCTGATTAAAGACGACGAGTTGGACGAGCATCAGAAAAAACTGATGGCCGAGAAACGCGCGCAGTATGAAGCCGATCAGAAAAAATCCGATGGCGATGAAGAGAGCAGTTTTCCGGTGGGATCGCAATTGTGCGGTAAGTGCAGTACCAAGGCTGTTATCAAAATGGATGGGTGTATGACCTGTCTCAACTGCGGCGATTCCAAGTGCGGTTAAGAGCGGCGCGAGGAATCCGCAGGCGGCGTCGCCTACCAACAGTAGGCTCCTTAAGAGAAGCGCCTACTGTTGGTGCGGCACTTTCTGAAAATGCTCACGTACTATAAGTACGCTCCGCTTTTCAGAAAGCACCGCGCCTTGCCTGCGAATTTCTCGCTTGCTCTTAACGCGGTAGACAATAAAAAGGCAGCTTCGGCTGCCTTTTTATTGTCTCGGATAACTTCGCCTAAGTTGGGCTGGCTGTGAGGTATATGGAAAGCTATTATTAGTTAATAATGTTAGATGTGCAAAGAGATGGAGTTCAATGTATTTACTATATATAGATGAAAGTGGAGATAGTGGGATCGACAAAAGCCCTACTCGATATTTTACTTTGACAGGGCTAGTTGTCCATGAGCTTAGGTGGAGTGAATACTTAGATAGAATAGTCGCGTTTCGCATTAGAATGAGGAATAAATTCGGGCTGCTTTTAAGAGAAGAAATCCATTCAGCAAGATTGATAAACAAGCCGGGAGATCTGTCACGAATTAGACGGAATGATCGACTTACTATAATTCGAAATTTTGCGAATGAAATCGCTTCAATGCCTGATTTGAGTATTATAAACGTAGTCGTGGATAAGCAGGGGAAGGCGGAATCTTATGACGTTATAGATGCGGCGTGGACGGCCCTCATTCAACGATTTTCAAATACGATGTCGCATCGTAATTTTCCGGGCCCTGCAAATGCTGATGAAAGGGGAATGATTATTCCTGATATGGGGGAAGTTAAAAAAGTAACTGCTGTAATAAGAAGGATGCGTAGATATAATCCAGTACCTAACCAAGCGGGTCATGGCACTGGGTATAGAAATTTATTAATTACAAATTTAGTTGAAGACCCTTATTTCAAAGATTCAGAGCATTCGTACTTTGTGCAGGCTGCTGATCTAGCTGCGTTTCTTTTATATCAGAGTATTGCGCCATCAAGCTATTTTAAAAAGAAATCTGCCCACAATTATTTTCGAAGGTTGGAGCCAGTACTTTGTAAGGTTGCT
This sequence comes from uncultured Ectothiorhodospiraceae bacterium, assembly GCA_964401355.1. Lineage (GTDB taxonomy): Bacteria > Pseudomonadota > Gammaproteobacteria > SZUA-152 > SZUA-152 > SZUA-152. The sequence goes on from CAYNYJ010000059.1 coordinate 15,503, forward strand.
GCGACTGTGGATCCGGATGGTATAGTGCGGCTGTGAGAATGGAAAAGGGGCCCTTTCGGACCCCGGGTGAATCCTAGTACCCGGTTAAGCCGAGGTTTAGATCCACAGAAAGTATAGTACTAAAAATGAATGAGGGTCAATTTTTGTTTCCAAATAGTCAATAATCGGGGTCGTAGCACGGCAGCTTGGGGTGAGAAACGAACCCCAACGTGGTTTTGGCGGAGGTTCCATCAGAGCAAAGGGGCTCGATATATGTTGCTGAGAATCCAATGAAAAAACTAAAAAACGAAAAGGAATTGGTTAAAAAGGCGATTGCTTTAGGCGTGGAATACGGCGAGAAGCGGGGCGCTGTTGAATTTGAGGCGACGGATTCGGCTCATGAAAATCTCGAATATATTTATCGATTGCTGATTCATGACAAGATGATAAGCCCCATTCCTGAGGTTGATATTTCTCAGAAAACCATAAGGCATAAATTGGCCATGTGGGCATCGAAACAAAACAATGGGGTTCAGGCCCTTTTGGATTCTTTTGCAAAAAAATAATTGGGGTCGGTGAATTAGCGTTGGTGGTGGCCAGAGCATCGATAAGGTCAAGTCTTGAGTTGTGAACTCAGCCCGGTAGGTTGGGGTGAGGAACGAACCCCAACGTAAGATTAAACAGCTTAAAGGGGGCGGACTTTTGTTCTTCATTAAATAATAATTGGGGATTACATATGGGTATGCAAGATATTATGGGTGGTGGTTTTGGGGTAGTCATTATTTTGTTTTCAATTGTGATGGCGATTCTTATCTTCTTTATGCCATTTTTTATCTATGGCACCAATAAGAGAACCAAGGAAACATCTCACAAGCTGGATGAAACTAATAAGATTCTATCGGATATTCGTGCCTCGTTAGAAAAGTAAGATCAAGGGCAGGCATCGTTGATGTCGTGTCACCTTGGTATTGAAAATTGATTAGCCGGTAGGTTGGGGTGAGGAACGAACCCCAACAAAATGAATCGGGGACAAATTTCTCTTTATTTAAAATGGAAAAGATAAGTGATTAAACTGTTTGAAGGTGCTGCAAAAATAATCCAGTTTGTTAAGACCCTTGTTTACGTGTTCATAACAATGTTTGTGCTGACGGTGGTGTTAGGTCGCGCGTTTTTATCAGACTATATTATGTCCATCGTCTTTGTTGGAATTATGTGGGGTGTAGGGTTTTTGATTTTAGAATATGCGTTTGCTCCACGAGTAGATGTTAACGGTGAAACGCTCTCGAGTAGAGTGATGTCCAGCCCCACTTCGAATGCTAAACGCAAGGCTACTGTTGTATTTTTGAGTCTGTGGTTTTTAACGGCAATGATCTTTAGTTTGATGATTTTATTTTAATAAAATACAGGATCAATAGAGTCAGGCTCGATTGATCGAATTTTTGATGAGGAAATTTAAATGACACAATTCGTATTTGTTTATCTGGGCGGTAATTCGCCATCCAGCCCGGAGGAGGCTAGTAAACATTTTTCGAAATATATGGAGTGGATGACAGCGCTGGGTGATGCGGTTGTTACTCCTACGATTCCATTAAAGGATACGCATACAGTGGGTGCTGACGGGTCGGTAAAAGAAGGTGGAAGTAGTGCGATGTCTGGCTTCTCTATTATAAAAGCAGAGTCGATGCAGGCCGCGTTATCGATTGCGCAGGATTGTCCTTTTCTTGAAATTGGCGGTTCACTTGAGGTGTCTGAGTTGATGCAGATGCCTGTTCAGTAAAGAGATTAGCCGTGGTTGGGGTCAGAGAACAATTCGTACTAATATAAGTTTCACATTCGCCTCACATTGCAGGGAACCCAATGAAAAAACTAAAAAACGAAAAGGAATTGGTTAAGAAGGCAATCGCCTTAGGTGTTGAGTACGGCGAGAAGCGAGGCGCTGTTGAGTTTGAGGCGACGGATTCGGCACATGCGAAGCTCGAATATATTTATCGATTGCTGATTCATGACAAGATGATCAGCCCTATTCCTGAAACTGATATCTCTCAGAAAACCATACGGCATAAGTTGGCCATGTGGGCATCGAAACAAAACAATGGGGTTCAGGCTCTTTTGGATTCTTTTGCAAAAAAATAATTGGCGTTAACCGGGGTCAAAGGCAGCTATTTCCGAGCAATCACCCCTCACCCCAGCCCTCTCCTCTCAAGGGGAGAGGGCGTTAAAACAACAGTGCTGATAATAGAGGTTTTGACCTTCGTCCCTTGTTTAAAAATATGCAGGTAAGAATCGCAGGAATGGCAGTTTGTCTATGGTCTGTTTTTGCGACCACGGTTTTTGCCGGGGACATTGACGCACAACCGTGTGTGGCGCTAAGCAGCATCGATTTGAGTGACGAGGACATTCTGAGCAAAGAACATCAGCGGCAACTGTTTGAACCCTTCATGGGGCGCTGTATCGACGGAGCTTTACTGAAAGCACTGCTTGCCGATGTTGCGGCGTTTTATCTGCGGCGTGGTTATGTCACTACCCGGCCGTACCTGAACAAGCACGTTATTAGCGACGGGCGGATTGAAATCAGTGTATTGAAAGGTTTCGTGGAGGATGTTGTTGATGCAGACACCGGTGCGTCGTCCGCTCGGATTAAAACAGCATTTGCCTTTCAGAAAGGAAAAATTTTCAATTTAAGAAACTTGGAAACATCGCTGGAAATGATCAACCGTCCACCTTCCTCTGACGCCAGTTTCGCCATCAAGCCGGGAAAAATGCTCGGCGCAAGTGTCATTGAAGTCAAACACCATGATGCCTCTCCCTGGCGCCTCAATCTCGGGCTGACCGGTCGGCGGCAGGCGGGCAGAAACGAGACGTTTCTCACCCTCGATGCCGCGATGGATAATCCGTTGAACATCAACGACATTCTGAGATTCAGCCTCAACGACAATCGTGTGCAACGGGAGCAGCAAAGCAGCCGCGCTGGGGAGATCAATTATTCGTTCCCTGTTTCCCGTTATGTGCTGGAGTTTGTTGCCTCCCGGTTTACTTACCGCCGAGGGGTGCAAGGGATCAACAACACGCTCTTGGCTGACGGACGGACGAACGGATTGCGGACAAGGATCAGCAAGATACTGATGCGCAATCAGACACATAAAACGACAGTGGCGGTGTCTGTTTACCACAAGAATGCCAGGAATTTTCTGGTGGATCAGTTGATCCAGGTCTCCAGCTACAAAACTACGTTGTTACAGTTGGATCTGACCCACCATTGGCTGCAGCGGTGGGGCGTATTGACGACCACGTACCGCTACTATCAAGGAACCGACTGGTTTGACGTCAGAAAAGACGATTTTTACGGCACCCAAACGGGGTCGCTGGGACAGGCAAGGCTGCAATTCAAGAAACACAGTCTGGACGTTAACCTGGATGTTCGTTTTGCGGACCCACGTTATCAGTGGGCCTCTCGCGCCCACATCCAATACACAGGGGACGAGCTGTTCGACAACGACAAACTCTCTGTTGGTGGCGACTACACCGTGCGGGGTTATCCCGATAGCAGTCTTTACGGGAATAATG
>CAYNYJ010000060.1:0-19045 GCA_964401355.1 uncultured Ectothiorhodospiraceae bacterium
TGGATGCTGGCCTGCGCCAGCATGACGGTTATAAAGTTAACGGGACAGCAGTGATGTAAACTAGGGAAATTTACTGAAAAACAACAGCTAAATGAATTGAATTAGTCTTAGACAACACTAATCAGTGTTAGAACAACACCCGCTCTAACACTGCCAACCAAGCTAAGGCATTACTTTTTCTTTCATGTTTTCTTTATCAATAAAAGATTCGATAATATGAACGGGCACTGCTCCGGCCTGGGCAGCACGCAATTCACCCACAGGTGAATAAATCAAGAAAGTCGGTGTGCCGACAAAAGGCTGCCCGGTAAGCTTACTATATAACGCATGCACCTTTTCCGGCGCCTCGATCAAATTTGGAAACGTCACGCCATGACGTTTAATAAATTTCTCTGCCTCAATTTTGTTTTTCATCCCGTCAAGCGAGATGCCAAGAACACGCGCATCTTTGTCTTTATGCGCCTCGTGAAATTTTACATATTCCCCGGCCTCGTCATTACACACGTGACAATCGGATGCCCACAGCATAATCACCGTCCATTTGCCTTTACCCACATACTCATTCAAGCTGTGAAAGCTGCCGTCAACGTCCTTTAACAAACCATCACCCAAAACCGCTGCCGTGGTGGAGAATGACAAAAGAGACAACATCATCACGATACCCAGCTTCCACGTTCCCAAAATGTTTTTCTTTAACATTTCGTACGCTGGCTTATTCTCAACGGCATCCTTGCCAAAATAATTTTTCACGCATTGCATTGGCAGATACCCTCACAGCGACATATTTTCACAACGGCGCTCAACGCCGGCACTGTTCCTGTCGCATTAAATCTGTATTTGTGACAATTTTATTGACAATAAAAACTTCACACTGGCTGTGCAAAATACCGCTGCAAGTACGCAGGAAACGGTTCATCATCCGCAGCCTCCAAGGTCTGCTGCTGTATCCTGGAATGCTCGGCATAACGAATAAACGCGGCCTGCCGTTCATCATTCTTTTCCAACGCCTGAAAATAAGACTGATGCTGTTGTGACATGCGCAAGGCAAAATGGAAAAAGCCTTCGCCCGCCGCGCGCATTTCCGCCAGCATGCGTGCCGAAGGCGTACGATCCGGGTCACGCACCTTTTCTGCCTGAACCGCGAGCGATTCACTGTAGGGCCTGCCTCTGCCATCACGATCATGCCCCGCGTCCAGCAATCCACAGACACCGCTCATGGCATCGATAATTTCAGCCGCCCATTCGGTTAACTTTACTTTCTTTCCCTGACGCTGAAGTTGCAAAGTTGGATCGCGCCCACGATGTGCCGCGGCCAACTCGTTGTCATCAATCTCTTTGCGTTCTTGGGCGCTGATAACCGGGCTTTCATGTAATTGGCAGAACACCAGGAAGGCCTCAAGAAAATGCAGTTGTTGTTCATTGATGCCCAACGGGTCATAGGCGTTAACGTCAATCGACCGCAACTCCACGTAACGCACACCGCGCTGCTTGAGGGCATGCATGGGCTTCTCGAAGGCGGAGGCAATTTGTTTGGGACGAATCGTGCTGTAATACTCATTCTCGATTTGCAGAATATTGGCGTTGAGCTGCTGATACTGGCCGTCAACTTCCACGCCCATTTTTTGATAAGCTGCGTACGGGGTCTCCGTGGCACATTTCAGGCTCGCGACATAGCTCTCCACGCTGTCGTAATTGGCCTTGACGCCACTCTCGGCCTCCTGGTTATTTTGATAACCGATATCGCCCATGCGCAACGAGGTGGCGAATTCCTGAAAATAGGTATTCTCGTTAAAGGAATCCAGCGACGAGGTCTGCCCCCCTAAAAATGACTTACACACCGCCGGCGAAGCACCAAACAGGTACGGCACCAACCAGCCAAAGCGTTGCAAATTACGGATTAACCCAAAATACTGTGCAGAAATAAAATCTTGTCGATGACCTGTTTGACGTTCGAGATCCTGGTAAATCGGCCAAAAATCATCGGGAAAGGAATAATTAAAATGCACCCCGGCAATCACCTGCATCACCCGTCCATAACGGTGCCCCAGCCCCCGGCGATAAACCGTTTTCATGGCTCCTGCATTTGAACGGCCATATTGCGCAATGGGAATACTGGTCTCACCAGCCACCACGCAGGGCATGCTGGTCGCCCATAACAATTCCTTATCTGGCAAATCATCCAGCACTCCGTACACAAACTGCTGGGTATCACGCAGAAAATCGAGCGCTTCCCGAATGTCCGTGCGAGGGGCGGTGACAAACTCTGTCAGCGCCTCGGAATAATCCGTGGTGATATGCGGATGTGTCAGAGGCGAACCTAACGCGGCAGGATGCGCCGTCTGTGCCAGGCTACCACGTGAAGAAACACGTAAACTCTCTTTTTCCAGGCCGATCTGACTCTCTGCTAGTAAGCGATCTCCGCCCAAATTGATCAGTCTTGAAAGACGCTGTTCAGCGATGCGATACAATCCATGCCCCTGTATTTTGTCTATTGAGTTATTTCGTTCAGAAGCAGTGCATTCCAACACCAAAGACGACCATAAATCGTCACCTCAACTATAGCCATCATCCTGCGACCACTTCCAAGCCGTGCCGATTGTGCCGCAACAACGCTAAGCCGTCACTCATTTTTAACGTATCATGGGCGTCTTTTTTTGCCCGCCTGGCATTCACCGTCTCAGGCATTTTTCACGTCAGGGCAGCTCTGATTTATTCTGCGCAAAATAGATTGTGATCTGAAGCATTCAAATTCACTCACAACAAGCGCTTTTCAGCGACGCAGACGGTGAATATTTTAGACACAAGATACGAATTCATGAAGAGATCAGTCATTCCCTGCGACCGAAAATCATCGCGCGTCCGCCACAATGGGGGGCGATGCCGCACATTCATAAAATACTTTGATTGCGTACTCGTGAGGTGAATTTTCCCAGAGATAAGCTGCCAGTATCGTCACCAGCAGAGGCTGATCAAATAACGGTTCATCAAACCCAGGCTCACCAACCAACACCACAGGCTGGTCACCAGCCGTTTCCAGCGCTGCCAGATCCAGCGCATGTTCCGCGGGCACACCCACGCGAGCGTTGATCACCGAATCCATGCCCACCATGGCTCGCGAAAAACAGCCCTGCATCCGCGCGTCGAACAGCGGCTCTTCGGCCACCCTGCTCGACCCAAATGCCTGTAACGATCCAGACACAAACAGCAATACGAGCCCAATTACGACGGCCACTGCGAGTTTAACACTCATGGCGCACCCTCCATCCTGGTTATCCGCGGGCTGCATATCTCAACGAATGCAGACCCCTCGGACGGGGTAATTTCTTGCGCCTCCCTTCACAGAGTGTAGACGGCTATCAAAACCCGGTGTACATCCCACATGAATATTTTCTACTGGCCGTCATGATATAAGCCCAGCTTATAGCCACCGCGAGAGTGGAAAGCGGGCTAGAATACAGGCATGAAAAATAATACAGACTGGAAACAGACACTCACCGCAGAGCAATATCGCGTTACCCGCGAAGGCGGCACCGAACCGGCCTTTAGCGGCGAATATGACCACAACAAAGCCGCTGGCAGCTATCAATGTGTCTGCTGTGGCCTCCCCCTGTTTCATGCCCAGCAAAAATACGATTCCGGCAGCGGCTGGCCCAGTTTTTGGGCACCGGTTGCCGAGGAGGCCATACGCGAGATTCGGGATCACGGCCACGGTATGACCCGGGTTGAAACCCGCTGCGCCCAATGCGATGCCCACTTGGGCCATGTTTTCGAAGATGGACCGGCACCCACCGGCCTGCGTTATTGCATCAACTCAGTGTCGTTGACGTTTGCCCCCGATGAGGGGGACGACTCCCACAAGGCATGAATACAGCCCCTGGGCCGCGGCAACTGAAGCAACATTGACCGTGCCACATTGATGACAAAACCACGACTGTGTTTTATCGGCAGCAACGGCCCGTTTTCCCTCGCGGCTTTGCAGGCCTTGCTGGCAAGACCCATCACGGTCAGTCAAATTATCCTCGCCGGCTACCCACCTGCGGCACAGCCCACCCGACATTTGCCCATCGCTGCCCCCCAAGCTACAGAAAACACCCCCGTGACAATCCCGGCGCTAGCGGAACATCACCACATTCCCATTCACTATACTCACCGCGACCTTCAAACACTCAGCAGCCAACACTCAACGCAGCCGGGCGACAACATCCAGGATTTCGTCCGTTGGCAAAACTTCGCCCATCACACCCCACCGGATGTTCTGTTGGTCGCCTGTTTTCCCTATCGCCTGTCCGCCGCCTTACGCGACTGGCCGACGCGATTGGCCATCAATCTGCATCCCTCACTGCTGCCCGCCTATCGCGGCCCCGACCCGGTATTTTGGCAATTACAACGTGACGAAAAGCAAACCGGCATCAGCCTGCACGTGGTCAGCGAAGCACTGGACAGCGGCCCCATCCTGTTGCAAAAATCGATTGCCTATCCGCAGGGCGCCACACGCAGGGCACTGGATAAACTGCTGGCACGAGAGGGCAGCGAGGCCCTGTGTGATTGGCTGGCAGCACACCCACGGCCATCAAATATTTGGCACAGCCGCGAACAAGACCCGCAAATCGCCCACTATCAACCCCTGCCAAAACCCGACGACTATGTCCTGAAAACCCATTGGTCAGCGCAACACGCGTACAATTTTATGCGTGGCACCCCACGCCCGACTGGAGGCTACCCCATTCAGCTCGACGACGCATGGCAGCACCTGCACAGCGCATTAACCGTTGATGTCAGCCAATCACTCGCCAGCGCGTTTATACGAGACTCACAACAGCTACTTATCCGATTTTCCCCCGGCGTGTTGTACGCAAAACCGGTATAATCCGGCTCACTATTTTTCACTGAAATTATTTTTTCCATCGGAACGATTATGACTCAACAAAACCTGTGCCCCTGCGGCAGCGAAAAAACCTTTGATGACTGCTGCCAACCTTATTTATCCGGCACTGCATTACCGCCCAGCGCCGAGGCACTGATGCGTTCACGTTACACCGCCTACACCCGCATGGATGACAACTACCTGTTAGCCACCTGGCATCCCAACACCCGCCCCACCAACCCAACGCCCAGTGACGATGGTGATGAAAGCGCCTGGACCGGACTGGATATTTTGCGTACCGAGGCCGGACAATCCGGCGATAACACTGGCGTAGTGGAATTCATCGCTCACTGCGAGATCAACGGCGTTGCCTCGCAATTGCACGAAATCAGCGAATTCAGCCACGACGGTGAACGTTGGTTTTATGTGGATGGCAGCGGCCAGCAACCGATACGGCGCGAAACACCCAAGGTCGGCCGCAATCAACCCTGCCCCTGCGGCAGTGGTAAAAAATACAAAAAATGTTGTGGTGCGAATTAAGCCTTAATATACAAATCCAAAAATAACGGCAAGCAGCCTGCTATCAATACTGCCGCAGCGTCAGGCGATCTCCGCGCTGGGTAAACTCCAGGTGTTTCAAGAAGCTCATACCCAGTAAAACTTCATTGCCCTGCATATTGGGGTTAATTGAGGCACGCACCTGGCGCAACACAATCCCACCCAAATCCACCTCCGCCAGGCGTGTGGCATAAACCGTAATCGTGCCATTGGCCGTTTGATAGCGCATTGCCCGCCCACGCTGCAACCCAATCTTGCGCGCCAGTGTTTCCGGCACGGAAATATCACTCGCGCCAGTATCCAGCAGAAATACCACCGGATGCTGGTTAATCAACCCACTCGCCACATAGTGACCGTAACGGTTGCGCTGTAACACCAGCTCACGCTGCCCAGCATCCCCCGTCATCAGTCCAACCTGTTGATTCGGATTGTACTGTTTCTCCTGCCAATTTTGCATAAACAGCGTCAGTAATGCCAACACCACCAACCACATGGTGATCGTCATACCCACTCCCAATCGCCGCTGCGGATTGGGAGTGTTAGCTTGAGGTGGCTCCTGCGGGGGCGGATCAGACGGAGATGAATTGGGGTGATCGGACATGAGTCTAATTTAACCTGCCAGCATGCGGCAGACAATAACTTCACTCCATAATCGGAAATTTTTGAAACACAGACTTCAATTGAATGCCACAAGCTACCGTCCCTACAACGCCTGCATGTGTGGCTGGTGCAACCTATGTCCAACAAGGAGCCACTGAAAAAGCGGGATGAGAGGCGATGAAGGTAATGGCCATCGACACGCCATTTTCCGTTAAACATGCACGCGCCACCTTCACTTTTAAAAACGAAAGGAATCGCGATCATTTCATCGAAGAACTGACTAAAGCAGGACTGCAGTGACTCGTGAAATATTGAGTCGTCCAAAAACAATCGCTCAAAACAAGATAATGATTTTCTGTAATAAAAACCGGAAAACTACCGACTAATTGAAGTGATGCTCGCGCGAAAATTTATCAGCCATTACGGGCCGACCGCAGCGCGGCAGTCAATGCAGCTTCTTCGATGGGATAAACCATCACTTTAAATATTTTGAACTGTTGTAAAAGTCTATCCAGCTGATGCTGCGTTTCTTTTTCATAAAATACAATGGCGCGGGTATGCGGAAAACGCTCCACTGAAGCCAGCAAGGATTCCAGGCTGCTGGTGCGGTCACGAAAATCGGACTGATAATTAAACTCGGCGACGATCACATCCGGAGTGTTTTTTTTGATAATGGAAATAGCCTTGCGTGTGGAAGTCGCTGCTGTTACCAAGAAGCCCTGCTGCTGATAGAGCGAAGTAAAATCCGGGTAGCCACCCAATTCGATGACCGCGAGTAATGTAGACGTTTTTTGTTGTAGCATGAGTTTAGGCACATATTTCCTAAGCTAGATTCTTAACCGGATTGAGAACATAACAGGTGCGCAACAACAGAATATAGGCCATCATAGGAACATGTTAAAACGATGGCCAGTCCTGCTGCTCAGCGCACTGTTTCTTGGTGCCTGCTTTGATAATGACCTCAAAATTCTGGATCGTAACAGTCTGGGTATATCGCAACCGCTGATCGAAATTTACTCTCCGCTGGGTAATGCCAGCCTGCCTGCCAATACCCCGTTTGTCATCGATTACGCTGTGCTACGCAGTGAAAATGGTCACCATGTCAAGATCCGCATCAATGAACAGCGACCGGTCACTGTGGTTAAACGGCGCGGAAAACATCGCGTCAAAGGCCTGCCCGCAGGTGAACACCGTATCCAGATTACCGAATACTCTCGTGAGGGCCGCGAGACAGGTGGACACATCATTCTGCGACTGTCCATGGTCGCACCGACAGTTTCAGACCACCCGGCCGCGGATGAAAACACGCCATAATTTTTTTACATCTGCCCACAACCAGAATTAATTTTTCAGGCTCTTCGACATCACCTCGTACACATCCCGCGACAAACCCGACACCGCCAGTACCCGCTCCATTTGGGTTTTCATCAATCCCTGGCGTTGCTCATCATATCGACGCCACTGGCTAAAGGCATTACTCAGGCGAGCTGCCACCTGCGGATTCAGGCCATCAAGCGCAATCACATGGTCGGCCAAAAATGCATAACCTTCACCGTCTGCCGCATGAAACTGTGCCGGGTTACCATTACAAAATGCACCGATCAAGGCTCTCACCTTGTTGGGGTTTTTAATACTGAATGCCTTATGGTCAACCAAGGTCTTGACCTGATCCAGCGCACCGGGCAAGCGCGAAGTCGCCTGCAAACCCAACCATTTATCCACCACCAGCGGGTCTTTCTGCCACTTCGCATAAAACGTCGACAAGGCCTCAGCTCGTTCATCACCGGCACTGTTCACCAGACAACTCAAAGCCACCATCACATCCGTCATATTATTCGCGGCTCCGAATTGCGTGACACACTGCGCACGAACATCAACATCATCAAGCTCCATCAAATACGACAGACAGCTGTTCTTTAACGCACGCTTACCCACCGCTTCAGCATCGACACAATATTCACCCACTTCTATATTTGCACGATACGTCGCTAACAACGGCTCACGCAAACACCCGGCCAAACGACGACGCACAAAGCGCCGTGCTTCATGCAAGGCCACCGGATCGATGGTCTCAACGAACTCACCCAGATAGATTTCGGCAGGTAACATCAACGCCGCGGCGATCAAGGCCGGGTCGAGCCGGGGATCGGTCAAGGTCTTTTCCACCGCCGCCACGTAGGCATCATTTAATGTCAGCGTTTCATCGCGCTGATAGGCTGCGGCCAGGGCAACAATAGTTTTTACCGCCATCTGCTGACCCGCTTCCCAGCGGTTAAACGGATCACTGTCGTGGCCCATCAGAAAATAATATTGCGCATCGCTGACGTCCGTTTGCAATTTAACCGGGGCGGAAAAACCCCGTAACAACGACGGCACCGGCGCGGCGGTAATCTGCTCAAACTCGAAAACCTGTTCTGCCTCCGTCACATGCAACACCCGGGTACCGCCACCAACCGCGGCGCCTTCCCCTCGAAGTTGCAAGGGTAAATCATTGCCATCCTTGTCCAGTAACCCTATTGCCAGCGGAATATGAAAAGGCTGTTTCTGTTCCTGGCCTGGCGTCGATGGACAACTTTGTTTGACCGTCAAACGCAAGCGCTGTGCCTGGGCATCGTACTCATGGTTGATATCCAGCAACGGAGTGCCCGCCTGGCGATACCAGTTTCTGAACAAAGAAAAATCGGCATCATTACTGTCTTCAATGGCCGCAACAAAATCATCGGTGGTCACCGCCTGGCCATCGTGGCGTTCAAAATAGAGATCGGTGCCGCGCCGAAAACCTTCATCCCCCACCAGGTGCGCCAACATGCGCACCACTTCCGCACCTTTGTTGTAAATCGTTACGGTATAAAAATTATTAATCTCAACGTACGATTCCGGGCGCACCGGATGCGCCATGGGGCCAGCATCTTCGCGGAATTGATGGGTGCGCAACACGTTGACATCTTCGATGCGTTTGACTCCGCGCGAACCCATGTCCGCGCTGAATTCTTCATCACGATACACCGTAAAGCCTTCTTTCAGACTCAACTGAAACCAGTCACGACAAGTCACCCGGTTGCCCGACCAGTTGTGAAAATATTCGTGGCCAATCACGCCCTCGATGCCTTGGTAATCGGCGTCGGTGGCAGTATCCGGGCGCGCCAGTACATAACGTGAATTAAACACATTGAGGCCCTTGTTTTCCATCGCCCCCATGTTGAAGTCATCCACCGCGACGATCATGTACAGATCCAGATCGTATTCCCGGCCGTAGACTTCTTCGTCCCAACGCATGGCCTTTTTCAATGAGCGCATGGCATGTTCACACTTGTCGGTGTTGTGATGTTGCACGTACACGTGCAAATCCACCGTGCGGCCCGACATCGTCGTGAAGCTGTCCTTGATGCAAGCCAGGTCACCGGCGACCAGCGCAAAAAGATACGCGGGCTTTGGAAAAGGATCTTCCCATTTGGCCCAATGCCGACCCCCCTCCAACTCACCCGTCTCGACCAGGTTGCCATTCGACAGCAATACCGGGTACTTGTTTTTATCGGCACTCAGCGTGGTAGTGAACCTCGCCATCACATCCGGGCGATCGAGGTAATAGATAATCTTGCGGAACTCCTCCGCCTCACATTGCGTGCAAAAATTTCCACCCGAAGTGTAAAGCCCCCCCAGCGAAGTGTTGTCCTGCGGGTGAATGCAGGTGACGATCTCCAGCGTAAAGGTACTCGGCAGCGCAGGAATCGACAGTGTCTCCGTGGCCAGTTCGTATTCACCGGCATCCAGCACCTGGTCATCAATTTTTATCGACACCAGTTCCAGATCACGCCCATTGAGCAGCAGCGCGCGACCCTCGGCATTTTCATTGCGCCGCACCTGCATCACCACCGTCACCCGAGTATTGGCCTCATCAAGTTCAAAATTCAACGTCACCGCATCAATCAAAAAATCCGGGGCACGATAATCCGCCAAATGCACGGTCTGAGGTTTGTCGGCTTGCGCGACCTTGTCTGTCATGGTTTTTTTACCTGCTGAAATAACGATGGGGTATGAGTAAGTTTCACTGCTGCATTGTAATCGGCTATGCACCGTTTTGGCAGCCTCATGCCAACAACGTCAACCACATTCATCCACAATGAATTGACTACACTATATAACAGTAGGGTTTTACGATGTATTTCATGTGCGCCGTAACCGACGCGCGCACATGAGGAGAGAACGTATCAACCATCATGTTAATTCGAAACAGCGTCTTTGCACTCGCATTGCTGTTAACCGCAACGGCCTGCACCAGTATGCCGAGCCAGCTCGACCTGCCACTCGACAACCCTCCCAGTCTGACGGCGGTTCAATCGGACATCGCCCGCCATCAGGCTAAACGCATACGCTGGGGCGGCCATGTGGTTTCTGTGGACAATCGCGCCCAGCAAACCTGGCTGGAAATCGTCGCGCAACCACTGCGCAGCACCGACACCCGCCCCAGGCCTCAGGCTCATTCGCCCGGCCGCTTTTTCGCCGTGGTGGAAGGATTCCTCGACCCTCTGCAATTCATCGCAGCCGACCAGCCAGCAGACACTCGCCTGCGCGAAGTGACCATCATAGGCCGGGTATCTCAGTTGAAAACAACGCCAATCGGCGATTTCAATTACACGTTTCCGGTGATTTCTGTCGAAGCCCTGCACATCTGGCCCGCGCGTCGCGACAACCGCTACCGTCACGCCTCCTATTACGATCCGTTCTACTACGACCCATTTTATTACAGCTCATTCTATTTCAATCCGTACCATTACAACCCGTGGTATCCGTATTATTCCCACGCTTACCCCTACGGCTATCCTCCGTTCTATTGATCATCTGACTATTGATCATCTGAACAATACGGGCAACGACAAATCATGATCCAGCTGCGCCATCGGAACGCTTCCCTCATCGCACTACTGACACTGTTACTCAGCGCTTGCGCCAGTACGCCACGGCTGCCCGTGGACGGCGTCAACCTGACGCTGCAACCCGCAGACATTGTGCGCGCAACCGAACAAAACCGTTTACAAGACACCATCCACGACAACATTATGTGGGGCGGACTGATCGTCGAGAATCGCAGCCTGGCCACCCACACCCAGTTGGAGGTGCTCGCCTACCCTCTCAACACGGATCAAATGCCGGACACCAGCGTCTTGCCGCTGGGGCGTTTTCTCGCCGACTATCAAGGTTTTCTCGAACCCTTGGAATTCAGTGCGGGGCGACTACTTACTCTCACCGGCCAGATCACCGGCAGTCAACAAGCCCAGATTCAGGCCGCCATCCAGATTTACCCCACAGTGCGCGTGCAACACATCCAGCTCTGGCCTGCGGCCCGGGAGCAGGCCGACGACCCACAGCTGCGATTCGGCATCGGCATCGGGGTGATCTTTCACTGAAGCTTTCGCTGACTCTTGCCCAAATTACACCTCCCCGCCACCCCTCATGCCGCCCTAAAACACACCGCCTGCCCGCTGACTGGGATAAAATAGGCCGATGATCATCCACGCCGATATGGACGCCTTTTTCGCCTCGGTGGAAATCCGTGAACAACCCGAGTTGCGCGACAAGCCGGTCGTCGTGGCTGGCCGAGCGGATCAACGCGGCGTGGTAGCCGCCGCCAGTTACGCGGCGCGCAAGTACGGCATCCGCAGCGCCATGCCCACCGCCAGCGCCCTCAAACGCTGCCCCGAGCTGATTATTCTGCCAGGGCGCATGGCACTGTACAGCGAGGTCTCGGCGCAAATCCACGCGATTTTTTCCCGATACACGCCGCTCATCGAGCCACTGTCACTGGACGAAGCCTTCCTCGACGTGCGCGCCAGCGAGGCCCTGTTCGGCCCCACCGTGGGCATCGCCCGCCGCATCAAACAGGAAGTGCGCGACGAACTGGACTTGGTGATTTCGATGGGTGTCGCCCCCAATAAATTTCTCGCCAAGATCGCCTCGGATCTGGAAAAGCCGGACGGCTTTGTGGTGCTGGAGGCCGCCAATGTGCAAGCCTTCCTTGACCCGCTGCCGGTGTCCCGGCTTTGGGGCGTCGGTAAAGTCACCGAGCAACGACTGCACGCCTTGAGTATTCACAGCGTGGCCGAACTGCGACGGCAACCCGAGTCCACACTCAAACACCACTTTGGCCAACTGGGCGAACACTTGTGGTGCCTGGCGCACGGACGCGATGCGCGCAAAGTCACTCCCGAACACAGCGCCAAATCCATTTCCCACGAGACCACCTTTGCCCGCGACATCAGCGACCCCGAGATACTGCGGGCAGTGCTGCTGAATCTCACGGAGCAAGTTGCCGCACGCCTGCGCCGCAAAGCACTGCGCGGCCGCAAAGTGCAACTCAAACTGCGCTTTGCCGATTTCCGCACCATCACCCGCGCCCACACACTGAGCACCGCCACTCACAACACCCGGGAATTGTGGGATACCGTGCGGCGCTTACTTGATAAGAGCCTGGATAATAGCCTGGATAAAAATCTCACCAGCGAACGGCCCGCCATTCGACTGATCGGCATGGGCGTCGGCGGTTTTGATGAAGAGCAGGCACCGACGCAACTGGGCATGTTTGAAGAACCACAGGCGGAGGCCAGCAAGCTCGACCAACTGGCCGATGACATCAACCGTCGCTTCGGCGATAAATTGTTATCACGCGCCCGCGGCATCCGTCGGCCGCGCTAACCTCCCCATGCGGAGTACAGCTCACCCGTGCCCATTTTCAGTTATCATCGGCACTCAATCTTCCTCAACAAAAGCATTAAACAGGAAACCCGCATGAGCCTTTTTCCCGACGTTATTAATCCGACTGCTTTATAAACGAACACAGCCACAATGACCGACAGCAACCAAACCCAACAGGATCTACAGGCCTACACCGCCCTGCTCAACCTGTGGAAAGATGAAAACCCCATCAAGACCACCAAATTGCAGGTGCTGTTGGCGGTCAACAGCGCATTGCTCACCGTAGTGCAAATCAACGGCGGGCTGGTGAAAGACAATCTGCTGATTATGTTAGCGGGCTTCGTGGTCAGTTTGGTGTGGACCCTGTCCATAGGGCGCACCGCACTGTTTCAAAAAGTGTGGAAGCTTAAAATGGATCGCATTGCCAGCCGTTACCCCGATGATGCACGCTTTCAAATCCTGCAAACAAAGGCAGCTATCGGCAAGGCGCCCATGCTGTTACGTGCCTTCGGCTGCCTGTCGTCCAAATATTATTTACTCGCGGCACCGCTGATATTTGCCCTGGCCTGGCTGGCCTCGGCGCTTGTCACGACGCTCTAAACGCCTAACGATAAATATACCTTTCGTTGCCGCGCGCGCTCCACCTCAGCACGAACTGCCTGCTTAGAGCTGTCCGTTTAGAGCTGTCCGCTTAGAACCGCGCACCCGGCCCATTCATGGGAATGCCGTTACTCATGTAGGTGTGGAAAAACTGCAGATTGCGATATTCCGCACTCTGAAAACTGAAGGGCTTGGCACGCACCTGTTTGTTACAACCCTTGTAACGGCGGTGTATCGAACCCATACCGCCCCATTTGGATCGATAGACCGGCCAATGACTGGTTTGCCCCAGCATGGGGCCGAGCACATTGGCACGCACACGTTTACCCGCATTTTCAAAATGACAATGGTAACAAGCTAGATTCAATTGACCACGACGGGAAAAATAAAACTTTTTGCCAGACTGATAGGCGGCCAACGCACGCGGATCATCGGGAATAACAACCTGAGTCGTCAAGCCGCGCGACTGAAATGAAATGTAAGCAGTGAGATCCAGCATTTTGCTTTTTCCGTATTTCAGTGGCTCCTCACTTTGGCTGTTCCTGCAGTCGTTAATCGCCATTTCCACGGTTTGCACTTCTCCCGCCTTGGCATCCCAGCGCGGGTAACGGTTGCCGATAGCCGCTGAGCCAAAACAATCCCGATACGACTTACCGTTGGCAAAGGTCACATCCCACTCCTCTTGTCCACTTTCAACCACCGGGTCATAAGGAGGAAACTCTTCGATGGCCACCCAATTTTCGCGTAACACTTGGGACACGGCATACACCCCATTGGCGAATTCCTTATCTGACAGACTGGAAAATTTAGTGCGGAAAAAGCGCTGGATGTTTTCACGATCCTGCTCAGGAGTAGCGTCAGGGTCGTAGAATCTCAATTGCGCGAGAAAAGCTTCATTACCAGCGATTTGTCCGAGGGCATCTTCAGACTCTCGCATGGCCTGGGTGACAAGTTTATTAGCCTTGTCCATTTTGCCGTCCTTCGCCGCCTGTCGAGCCTGTTTAAGTTGTTTCGCCGTATCACGCCACTCCACACCCAGAACCCCCGCTTTTTCCCGGGCCGCCTCGGCGCCAGCGTACTTCACCTCGAAATCACTATCTGCCATCGGTGTCGGGGCACTTTCCTGCATCGTTGAATCACAGGCATTGAGCGTAAAGAAAAACAGAGCAAGGATGACAACTTTAAAGATGAATTGGGTACCCATGATTCCCTCCTAGGCGAGCCAGAACGAAACGCGATGAGATGCGTTACTTGATCGTGTGAACGGGCGGTCGAGCATCCAGCGGCAAAAAGGGGTGCTCAACGTGTCTTGGTCTGAGTGTAGTTGCTCCCGAACTGTTTTCCAGTAGTTAGTCATGCGGCAAGTAGATGCACCGCCGCTATCGCCCACTTCCATAACACTTCGCTTTCCTTTGTCTATGCTTAAGTCAGAATCGAATATTTCATGACCCATCAGGACATCACCTTGAAACCTGCGCTGGCCCTTGTTTCGCTGTTGCTCACGCTCGCCATTACCGGCCTGGCGATCCTGGGCGAGAGCGGGGCCGCGCCGTCCCCCGAGCCCGTCCCACCCACGGCCATCTCCCATAGCGCCATCATGCTGGAAATCGACGGCCCCATTGGCCCCGCCACCAGTGATTATTTTTTACGCGCCCTGCACAAGGCCAGTGCACAATCGGCGGCACTGATCATCCTGCGCATCGACACCCCGGGCGGACTGGATCTCGCTATGCGTGACATCATCAAAGGCATCATCGGCTCCAGTATTCCCGTCATCAGTTATGTTGCGCCCAGTGGCGCACGCGCCGCCAGCGCCGGCACGTATATTCTGTACGCCAGCCATGTCGCGGCCATGGCCCCAGCCACCAATCTCGGCGCGGCCACCCCGGTACAAATCGGTGGGGTGCCAGATATCCGCCCCAAAACACCTGCGCCCATGCCGAATAAAATACCGGGCACAACACCCGATGCCACCGACCAACCCGAGAGCCGCGACGAACCCGTGCCGCTGAAAACACCGATGGCGAAAAAAATGGTCAACGATGCCGTGGCCTACATTCGCGGCCTCGCCACCCTGCGCGGGCGCAACGCCGACTGGGCAGAAAAGGCGGTGCGCGAAGCCGCCAGCCTGCCGGCAAAAATAGCGCTGGAAAAAAATGTCATCGATATTGTGGCCAAAAACACCCAGGATCTACTGCGCCAATTACACGGCCGCGAAGTGATCGTCAACGGACAGGCGCTGCGTCTGCACACTGAAAACATCACTCTGGTGACAATAGTGCCGGACTGGCGCAGCGAATTGCTGGCCATCATCACCAACCCCAACATCGCCTATATTTTAATGCTGATAGGCATCTACGGATTGATCTTTGAATTCTCCAACCCCGGCGCGATTGTACCCGGCGTGGTCGGCGGTATTTGCCTGTTATTGGCACTGTTCGCCTTTCAGGTGCTACCCATCAACTACGCGGGTATGGCGTTGATCCTGCTGGGTCTGGCATTGATGGTGGCCGAAGCCTTTGCGCCCAGCTTTGGCATATTGGGGCTGGGGGGCGTGATCGCCTTCGTGTTCGGCTCCATCATGCTAATGGACACCGAGGCACCAGGCTTCGGCATTTCATGGGCCTTGATTGGCGGCCTCGCTGCCACTAGCTCATTGTTACTCAGCCTGGTGCTGGGCATGGCAGTACGTTCCCGCAGCCGACCGGTGGTCAGCGGGCAGGAACAAATGCTGAGCAGCCACGGCGTGGTGCAAACGGATTTTACCGCCACCGAGGGTGGATATGGCGGCACCGTGCTAGTCCACAGCGAGCATTGGCAGGCTCGCTGCGAAACCGCGTTGCGCAAAGGTGAGGCAATACGCGTTCTGACCATGGACGGACTAGTACTCAGCGTCGATCTCGAATCGGATGTTCCAACACTGACGCTGGCAGTGAATAAAACCTCGGCCAATGAATCTCTCACCAAAGAGCCCCCGACCAAATCATAAACCCCTCACAGGAGAATAAAGCATGGATGTCTATTTCTGGTACGGACTGATTGTCGCGCTGATCGCGCTGGTGTTCAGCGCCATCCGCGTACTGCGCGAATACGAACGTGCGGTGGTGTTCACACTGGGCCGTTTCTGGCGCGTCAAAGGCCCCGGACTGATCATCATCATCCCGGTGATCCAACAGATGGAACGCGTGGATTTGCGCATCATCGTCATGGACGTGCCCAGCCAGGACGTGATCTCGCGTGACAATGTCTCGGTGAAAGTCAACGCCGTAGTCTATTTCCGGGTAGTCGATCCAGAACGTGCCATTATTCAGGTGGAAAACTTTTTCGCCGCCACCAGCCAGTTGGCGCAAACCACCCTGCGCTCCGTGTTAGGCCAACATGAACTGGATGAAATGCTCGCCGAGCGCGAGAAACTCAACGTGGATATTCAGGCCCTGCTCGATCAGCAAACCGATGCCTGGGGGATTAAAGTGTCCAATGTGGAAATCAAACACGTGGACCTGGACGAGAGCATGATTCGCGCCATCGCCCAGCAGGCAGAGGCCGAACGGGCGCGGCGCGCCAAGGTGATCCACGCGCAAGGGGAAATGCAGGCCTCGGAAAAATTACGTGAGGCCGCAGAAACCTTGTCGAAACAACCGCAAGCGTTGCAACTGCGTTATTTACAAACGCTCACCGAAATCGCCAGCGATCGCACCTCCACCATCATATTTCCACTGCCCCTGGATTTGATTGAGCCTTTGCTGAAAAATCTTCAGAATAAGACTTAACAATCCAGCGATGGAAAACTGAATTCAGAAGGCCGCGAAAATCTGTAGTGTCAAACGGTCATCGTCTGGCGTTATGCCATCACTGCTTCGATCCCAGAACTCGAACATGCCACGCAGGTTTTCGGTAAAATAATAATTGAGCGCCACCGAGACCTCGGTGATTTCTTCCGCACCGTCCAGCTTTTCATAAACGTCATAACGCAGTAGCGGTGCCCAGACTATTCAATTGCCCTGCTTCACAGTGTACAGAGCCTGAATTAATACGCGGTATTTTCCAGCTCGGCGATCACCGCAGCATTGGCGTCCGTTGCCTGTAAATAAGCGGCATTGATCACGGTATTACTGACCTCCACCTGCATGTCGAAGCTGACACGTTGATAATCGCGATCCACCGTGCAATTAGCACCACACAGGTTTTATTCGCGCTTGTGGTCACGAACAACAAACAGCCGCCCAGCATCAATCATAAGAAATTTTTCAGACACATAAACCACCCCCTGTGGACATATCTGATGCTGAACCACACACTGACGCGGCTTGAGGTTCTACTGCTGGCCGTCATATTCACGACGCAACGCCCGCAAACAGGCCACGCACAGGCAGTCGTCATATTGCGCGTTCACGTAAGCTTTTTGTTGCGCAGACAAATGAATGGACTGGCACTGGCACAAGCGAATTTCAGCCGACTTGCAATCAAATACGGCATTACAGCGCGGACAATGTTTGATTTTATCACCGGTTACCATGATTCTACCCTAACAAAAATTCACCTCACTGTCGGCCTCTCTCAAGTTGCTGCCCCGTTAACAAACTCCATCTAACGATGAACACCGACCTGCAAACAACAATGAAATGAACTACATTTTAAGGGTAAGCCGGCCGGATCTCTGGAGGCAATTGACCGTGAACCACATGAAAAAACTACTAAAACAATGGGAATCCAAGGCATCAAAAAATGATACCGTCACCGAGATCAGCGTACACCTGACCCTGCGTGAAGCTGCAAGAATTCGCGCACTCAAAGAACTCTATCCAGGCTGCTCAGAAAAAGATATCGTTACCGATCTTGTCAGAGAGAGCTTAAATCAAGTGGAAATTGCGCTGCCGTATATTCAAGGCACCAAGGTGATCGCTGAAGATGAATTCGGTGATAATATTTATGAAGATATCGGCAACACCCCCCGCTTCGAACAACTCACCAATCAATTTACCGCTGCACTGCGAATGCAGTTTCACAAGTAACCCGCATCGTGATCTGTACAAACCGCCCCCAGAATTAGGCTGTGCATCGCATCATCGAAAAAGCTGACCTCAATATTTTATGACGGACGAAAATATCAGAGCATTGATTGAATCACCCTGCATCCGAAATTGCTGCTTGAACGAAAACGACAATTGTTTAGGCTGTTTTCGCTCCTTAGATGAAATCACCCAATGGAGCGCGGCCGACAATGTAAAACGAGAAATAATATTGGAACGTTGTCAACAGCGACGGCAGGCATACGATAAAAAATGGCACCGAAGCTAAATTACTTTTACTAACTTTGAATAAGCGATAACAGTTCATCAAATTTTTCCACATAATAATACGGCGACGTCTGCCCCGGACTATTATCATTTTCTTTATTTTCTCCGTACACCAAGCCCTTCGGCGTTAGCGCTTTGAATTTTTTAATTTTGGCCGGATATTTTGAACTTGGACGCTCCTTGTCTTCAAGCAGCCCCAATGCCAACAATATTTTGTTGGCCTTTACCGTCGATATTTCAGCATTTTTTTGCTTCAGAAGCTTCGTCATAGAATCAGTTTTCATCGGCAATACTCGGCGTCATCAAACGTAATGAATGTTTCGTTTTTGATAAAATGGCATTCGTCATTTAAAACAACAGCTCCATTCATACTTACACTTTTTATCACTGCTGTCCCGTTAACTTTCACAGCAATACCAACTGATTATCGGCATGC
>CAYNYJ010000061.1:0-18864 GCA_964401355.1 uncultured Ectothiorhodospiraceae bacterium
AGCTTGCCCTCTTACCGTGAGTCAGAGTTGCACTTACAAATTGAATTCACGTTTTAAACTAATTTTTCAAATGGCTTTAATTCTTGATTGAATTTATCAACTAAATTAGTCAAGTCATTTTGAATCATTAAAGACTTTAAGGCTCGAATATTATGAGTTTTGTCATCTGAGTCAAAAAGACATGCTGTTTCAATGAACATCAATTTATAATTGCCGCTATTGGCCGCATGAAAAAAATCAACATACCGATAGTCATTCATGTCATCGAGATATTTATCTATTGCTTTTCCTTTACCTCGCAAGGTGAACCATATCTGGTAATGAGCCAATGCTGAATTTTGACTATCACTCACATGCTTGAAGCATTCGGCCAGTTCTTTATTCATGCTCTGTTCCTACTTAAGCTCATAACAGTTAATCTACCCCAAAGTGGGGTAGAACTCCGCCCTTAGATAGTGTGAATTATTCGCCGTTTATTATCGGCCCCGGTAAATATTCCATCAACCGCACAAAACAATCAATCGCTTATCAAGGTTGTATTTTTTTCGTGGAAATTAGCTTGCTGATTTCCGCAGGATATTGAACGGGAAAATACGACCGTTTGGGGTATATCACGCAAGACTTTTCAGTGCATGATGTTTGATTTTTGAATCGTTTTTTTGTTTGCCATTATGTAAAACCATTACATTCAATCGGATGGATCGTAGGTAGGGATGTTTTCTTTGAATCGGGATATCAGTGGGTGCCGTATATTGAATGTGGAATGACCCCAACGTGGGGTAGAGCCCTGCGCTGAAATACCGTGAATGTTCATCGGCGCTTACCGGCCCCGTTGAATCTTCCGGTAAACACACGCAACAATCAATAACCAGTAACAGATACTACCCAGTCGCCTGAAAAGGATACTGCTTCTTTTTAAAATCCCGGTCGTCATGCCGGCGAATGCCGGTATCCAGAGAGGGTGGCAATACATGCAAGGCTGTATTTTAGGTTAATGTTGACAGGGTAACGGGCTTTGATATGTTTATATCCAGCTCCTGGATACCGGCATTCGCCGGTATGACGGTGGATTTAAGCCACGTAGGGTGGGCACGCTTTTCGGTGCCCACGCAATTCAACATACTCAGTGTTAGCTGTGCTTTATACAGACTTCTGTCCTATCACTTCTTATTTCTGCCGGGGATGAAGGAGGTGTATTTTCTGGAGAGGCTTTCTGTGTGGGCACCGAAAAACGTGCCCACCCTACGCTTTAAGGGACAAGGCTCGGCTATGGAGGGGGTTAAGAGGGAAGATCAAATCCCGCGTCGGCAATCTCAGATTTCTGCCGAAAGATAGGCGCGCGCTTCTTCGCCCGGGTCGGGCAACCCCGCGACCCGCCAGGCTGACATGCAGGTATGAAACAAAACGGATCCACAGGATTTTTGCAGGCCATTTTCGGTGCAGAGCAGGCTGATGGGTGGTGCAACTTCATATTCATCGTAGTAATCACGCAGCGCGTGAATCATCGTCCAGTGATCGTCGGTGAGTTCGCCCAGCTCGTCGATATCTGCAATCTCTTTTGCCAGCTCCGGCGTCCACGCGGAGGGCTGAGTTAGCAATCCGTATTGATCCAGGCCCAGCTGTTGCAGATGTTGGACATATTGCGGGTTCATCGTAGTACCTCCTGCGCCACATGGAAGAAAACCATCGAGCACGATTTACTGATGTTCTGCTGATGTTCTGCTGCCTACTACCTAGCAGTGTAGTCGAGCCTCACGCTCATTTATCCAGCGACAGGCCAAACTGATACAGCGGTTTTTTCTTGAGGCCGGTAATTTTGGCGGCCAGCGCACTGGCCTGGCTCAACGGCAGTTCAGCCATTAATATTTTGAGAATGCGCTGCGCCTCGGCCATCGCCCCTTGCGAGTCGTCACTGTCCATGCCCTTCACCAGCAACACCATTTCGCCCTTTTGCTGATCCGGGTCGGCACTGGCCCATTGCAACAGCGCGGCCACCGCAGCGCCTTTGATGGTTTCAAAAGTTTTGGTGAGTTCGCGGGCCAGCACTACGTGACGATCTTCGCCCAACACCGTGACCATATCGGCGAGGGTGTCGAGCAATCGGTGCGGCGCTTCGTAAAAAATCGCGGTGCGTGATTCGTCAGCCATCACCTCCAGGCGCTTCTTGCGCGCCGCACTTTTCGCCGGTAGGAATCCCTCGAACACAAAGCGATCCGAGGGCAGCCCCGCCGCCGACAAGGCCGCCAACATGGCGCTGGCCCCCGGCACGGGCACCACTTTGACGCCTTGTTCACGCGCCAGCCGCACCAAATGAAATCCCGGGTCACTGATCAGCGGGGTACCGGCATCGGAGATCAGTGCAACACTCTTGCCCTGCGTCAACCGCGCGACGATATCGGGCGCGCGGTCGCGTTCATTGTGATCATGCAGGGCCAGGGTTTTGGTGGTGATCTGATACTGCTGCAACAGGCGCGCACTGTGACGCGTATCCTCTGCGGCGATCAGATCCACCCCTGCCAACACCCCCAGCGCACGCCGACTAATATCGGACAGATTACCGATGGGCGTCGCCACCACGTAGAGTACACCGGGCTCCACATACACCGCTTCCGCAAATTGTTCAATTGACACTGTTGCACCTCATCCACATACTTTCGGGTTCATGCGGAATCTAACACAAAGCTTCAGACGCTCGCGCCCAACGTCACCCCTTGCCCAGGTCGGCCGATTAACCCTGCTGACCCTGCTGCTGGTGGGCTGTGCCACGGTGCCCCCCTCACCCCCCACTCCAGAACAGGCGCGGGCCTCCAGCACTGCCGAGCTGGAACAGATGGCCGCTGAAGGACAATTCCTCGATGCCGCGCTAGCCTACTCCAAGCTCGCCGCAGGCACTAAACTGACTGCAGACGCTAAACTCGCCGCCGACGTCCCCGAGTCCCAGCGCCAACATTACGCCTTGCGAGCCGCTGAATTACTGATGCTGGGCAATTATCTGCCGCAGGTTTATCAAATGCTCAATGAGATTGATGCGGCCGGTTTGATGCCAGACTTGCAAACCCGCCACGCATTGTTGTCCGCAGACATTGCCCTGGCGCGACAATTGCCCAACGTGGCACTGGTGGAACTGGGGCGCGCCGAAGACCTGCTGCTCGACATCGACGAAACCACTCTCCCTCCCGGCAGCGTTCAACGGTTTCACCAACTGCGGGCAGACAGCTTCGCGCAACTGGGCAACCACATTGCAGTCGCCCGTGAGCGCGTGCAACTGGAAACCTTACTCACCGAGCCCGAGGCGATGCTCGCCAATCAGGAGGCCATACTGGGCGCTTTGCAAATGCTCTCGCCCGCAGCCATTCAGGCACTGCTAAGCAGTAGCTCGATTGACGTACTCAGCGGCTGGCTGGCGCTGGTCAGCATCGGCCACAGCATGGATGACCCGCAACTGACCGGTGCCGATGTGGTGCTTTGGCGCGAGCAATACCCCGCGCACCCGGCCCTGGACAGCGTCATCAACACGGTGCTAGCGGCGCGTCCCCGAATGCTGCGCCTGCCGAAAAAGATTGCCCTGATCCTGCCCTTGAGCAATCGTTACGCCAAAGCCGCCAGTGCGGTGCGCGACGGTTTTCTGGCCGCTTACTATTCCCAACAGCCCGATGATGCGAGCAACGACCAACTGCCCGTTAACCCGTTCAGCCCCTTCAAACCCAGGCAAGCTGTCGATGCGGATAGCGGCAACGCGGAAAATCCCGACGCCCTCCCCTTCAATACGATCCGTTTTGATACCCCAGCCAGCGTCGTACCCAGCATCAAAATTTATGACGCCGGAGACGACCCCACGCTCATCGACCTGATTTACGAGCAGGCCATTGATGACGGCGCTGAGTTTGTGGTCGGGCCACTGCACAAGGATTCCGTCAACCAGCTTGCCAGCCACACAGAATTGGCGATCCCGGTACTGGCGCTGAATTACAGTGAGCAGCGCGGCAAGGCCGCCGAGGAAACCCTGCCAGTGAACCTGTTCCAGCTCAGTCTCTCACCGGAACAGGAGGCTCGTCAGGTGGCCGAGCGCGCCTGGTTGGACGGCCACAGCCGAGCCGCCATCATCACTCCCAATTCCACCTGGGGCGAGCGCGTCGCAAAAGCGTTCAGCAAACGCTGGCGACAATTCGGTGGCCATATCGTGGAAAAACAAACCTACGATGCCAAAAAGAGTGACTACTCACTGCCGATTCGTCGTTTACTGAATGTGGACGAAAGTCAGCAACGCAAAAAAAACCTGCGTCGTCTGCTGGGCAAAAAACTGGAATTTATTCCGCGTCGTCGCCAGGACATCGATTTCATTTTCATGGCCGCGGCCTCCAAACAGGCGCGCCTGATCAAACCGCAATTGCGTTTCCATCACGCCCCCAAGGTGCCGGTGTACGCCACCTCCCACAGCTACAGTGGCAGCATCAATGCCGACATGGATCGCGATATGGACGGCGTACTGTTTTGTGATATGCCCTGGACGCTAGCCGCTGAAAGCCCCGGCCAATCCCTCAAGACCGACATCGAGGCGATCTGGCCCAATGCCAGCAAACGCTATTCCCGGTTATTTGCGCTGGGGGTGGACGCTTACCGGGTGATCGGTGAACTCAACAGCCTGCGTCGCAACCGCGCCGACTATTACCCCGGCGAAACCGGCGATCTGTATCTGGATGTGGCCAACCGCCTGCAACGGCGGTTATCATGGGCGAAATTCGAGCGCGGCATACCCGTACCGCTCAGCGAATTTTGATGACGCCCACAACGATGCCAATACCAACAACAGTAACCGACAATGGCAACCGATAAAAAAATCCGCGGTGACGACGCCGAAAATGCGGCCTGCGACTACCTGCGATCCCAGGGGCTAACATTGGTCGAACGCAATTTTCTCTGCAAACGCGGTGAAATCGACTTGGTCATGCGCCAGGCGAACACCACGGTGTTTGTCGAAGTGCGCTATCGACGAAACGCCCAGTACGGTAGCGCCGCAGAAAGTGTCGATTGGCGCAAACAGGAAAAATTATTGGCCACTGCCGAACATTATTTGCAACAACACCCCAAGGCCGCCAGGGGCGCATGCCGATTTGATGTGGTGGCATTGACGATGCAAAACCAGCAGCACAAAATCGACTGGATCATGGATGCTTTTCAGGCTTGAAAGTCTGGCAGGCCTGAACTTACGGCAGACTCGCAATTCTAACAACACGTCAAATTAAAAACGTGTCACCGACATAAAAAACTATTGAGAACATGATGACTCTTTCAAAAACCTTATTTTCCAAAACCCTGCTTTCTAAAAAACGGGTCGCCACGCTATTTATCCTCCCGGTCCTGCTGACGTTATCGGCCTGTGTCGCGCCGGTGCTGGTCGCCGGGGCCGCAGGCGGTGCTTCCGTCGCCAATGACAAACGCACCAATCAAACAATGCTGGACGATCAAGTGATTGAGGCCAAGGCCAAAAATGCTATTTATGCAGATTCAAAAATGGCCAAACGCATCCACATCAACATCACCAGTTATAACCGCGTGGTGTTGCTGACCGGCGAGGCGTTGTCCAAGGCAGAACGCAATAAAATCGTCAACATTACCCGTCATCTCGACAAGGTGCGGCGGGTGCACAATGAAATCCAGATCGCGGACCTCACCGGCCTTTCATCCCGCACCGGCGATTCCTGGATTACCTCCAAAGTGAAATCGAAAATGCTGGCCACCAAAAATTTCCCTTCCACGCGCATCAAGGTCGTCACCGAAAACGGCAGCGTATTCCTGATGGGGCTGGTGACCAAAAAACTGGGGCGGCAGGCCGCGGCAATCACCTCTAAAGTCTCCGGCGTGCAACGAGTCATCAAACTGTTTGAGTATCTTTAGTTCAAAAACTCACGCTCAAAAAAAACCAATCAACAATCCAGATTCGACAGTTCAGGGTACGCTGTTTTTTTCGCGTCCCGTGTAAACCACCCTATCGATCACCCCCCAAATACAGAATCCGCGCCTCATGGCCATTGCTACTGACATCACCCAACAACTGATCCAACTTTTGGGCAGCGAAAAAGTCCTCAGCGAAGCAGTGGATTGTCTCGCTTACGGCTACGACAACAGCCGCTTGCAGGCACTGCCCGATCTGGTGGTGTTTCCCGACAGCCACGACGGGATCGTCGGCATCGTGAAAATCTGCGCGCAAAACGCCATTCCGCTGACCACCCGCGGTCGCGGCACCGGCACCACCGGGGCGACGGTGCCCACCGAGGGCGGCGTGGTGTTGTCCACCGAACGCATGAACCGAATATTGGAAATGTCCCCCGACGACCGACTGATGGTGGTCGAGCCCGGCGTCACCAATCAGGCGGTGCAGGATGCCGCGGCCGAACACGGATTTTTCTGGCCGCCCGATCCGACCAGTGCCGCGGTTTGCACCATCGGCGGTAACCTTGCCTATAATTCCGCAGGGCCACGGGCGGTTAAATACGGCACTCCCCGCGAGCACACGCTGGGGCTGCGGGCGGTGACCGGCAGCGGCGAGCAAATTCGCACCGGCACCCGCACCACCAAAGGCGTAGTGGGTTACGATCTCACCCGGCTACTGATTGGCTCCGAGGGCACCCTGGCGATCATCACCGAGGCCACCCTCAAACTCACCCCCTTGCCCGAGGCTAAACGCACCCTGCAAGCCATTTATGCCGATATTGGCTCTGCCACCCGCGCGGTGTCGCGCATCATGGCGCAACCGGTGGTGCCTTGCGCACTGGAGTTTATCGACGGTGCCGCGATCGAAATGGTACGCCGCTATTCCCAGGCCGACCTGCCAAAACAGGCCGGTGCACTGTTAATGATCGAAATCGACGGGCCGGCGGCGGCCATGGACGACATGCAAAAGGCCATCAGTGCGGCCGCCACCACCAAGGGTCTGCTGCGCCTGCAATCCGCTGACAGCGCTGAAGAAGTCCAGGCCCTGTGGGCCACACGCAAGGCCTTGTCACCGGCTTTACGCAACATTGCGCCGAATAAAATTAATGAAGACGTGGTGGTGCCCGTGTCGCAGATACCCTCGCTACTTGAAGGGTTGGAAAAGCTGGCCACACAACACGCCATTACCATCGTCAATTTTGGCCACGCCGGTAACGGCAATATTCATGTCAATCTGTTGCTGGACAGCACCGACGAACGCCAACAGGCAACGGCCGAGGCCTGTCTGGATGCGGCGTTTTCACTGGTGTTAAAGCTCGGCGGCACGCTCTCTGGAGAACACGGTATTGGCCTGGTCAAACGGGAACTCATGGAGCGTGAACTTGACCTCGTCTCCCTGCAACTAATGTGGCAAATCAAACACACCTTTGACCCGAACAACATCCTCAATCCAGGCAAGTCATTCCCCTCATCCTTCCGGCAAATTTAGAAACACTTAACGCGCTGCAAATATTAAAGCTTTTCCCTCTGACTCCGTTAAATAAGATAGCAACAACGTTGTCGAACAGAGTGAATTCACACGCCTGATTTATCGCTAAACTGGATTTGTAAAAAGTACAAAGTAGGAAGTGAAACGTGTCGCACTGGTCCACGGCGAGTCGCCAACTTGAACGACGGTTTTAGGATTAATGTGATGAGCATAAAACGCAATCTCCACAACATTGACGTCATGGTGCGCACCCTGCTCGGTGCCGCACTGGTGTACATTTGTTTTATTGAAACCGGATACATTAGCAATGAGGTTGTGCGAGGCTTGCTAGGGCTGTTTGGTATCATCAACCTGTTTGCCGCCGCTCTGCGTTCTTGTCCAATTTACGCCCTTGCAGGCATCAGTACATTTCGACGATAGCCACCGAGTCACTACGTAATCTATGTCACTTCGTTACACGCTCATTCTGTCTTTCATCACCACCAGTTTACTCATCGTGCTGGTAATCAGTGCCGTTGCGTATAACAGCGCACGAAATTACACTCGCCACAACGAACAAATATTAGTTCAGCAAGCGAATCAACATCGCATCAGTATGATCAACCCGAATGTAACCAGCCCGGAGAAAATTCAGCGCTTGTTTACGATGAACAACAATGTCGACCAATTGCATTTCATTGTTGACCGTAAAACAAGGGAAGTCCTCACCGACAATATTGGCACTGATATCCTGACATTACAGAAAATGATAGCCAATAGCATCTATCTGGAAAAAAGCGAAAACACTATCCACATTAATGGTGAAGATTACCAGTGGGCAAGCAACCCCATTCCTAATACCTCATTCAACTTGATTAGTACCTTCCGAGAAAGTGAAAATAATGCCGAAAAATTTCTCACATTTATCGGTAAGCCACTCGGCATTACCGTAATTATTGGCATTTTAATTGCCCTTTGGGCCTCCGCCATTTTCGGAAAATTTTTACAAAAAATTGAAGAAAAATATGTATTACTAGAATTTCAGGCCAACCATGACCCACTAACACAACTCCCTAACAGGGATGCTATTAGTGGCATCATCCAACAGGCAGTCGTTTCAGCTAAAGCCACAGATGAAAAACTGATATTTTGCCTCCTCGACATCAATGGCTTAAAAGAGATTAATGATTCTCTGGGACATAAAAATGGTGATCTGTTACTAAACCAGATATCCGAAAAACTAAAACAAACCCTCCGCTCCTCTGACCATATCGGTCGCTATGGCGGTAGCAAATTTGCCATTATTCTTAAACACACACAAACGACCAACATTGAAATTATCACCAACAAACTACTGGAAAATTTTGAGCCCATCTTCACTGTCAACGGCCACAATCTCTATGTACGCGCCACTCTGGGCATTTCAACCTACCCTGAGCATGCGGATAACAGTCACGTACTGATCCAAAAAGCAGAAACGGCTCTGCATCAAGCGCAAAAAATGGCCATTGATTTTACTGTATACGACGACAGCTTCGATAAAAACAGTGCCGAAAGACTGAAACTGACCCACGATCTGCGCAATGCTATCCATAACGAAGAACTTAAGCTTTTTTACCAACCACAATTGGATGTGCAAAGCGGCACGATCAAAAGTGTAGAGGCCTTAACTCGCTGGAATCACCCGGAACACGGCTTTATCCCCCCAGACATCTTTATCGAAATTGCAGAACAAACAGGACTCATTCAACCGTTAACCGACTGGGTATTAAGAACCGCTATCGAACAATGTTCAACATGGCTTAAGATGGGCAAGTGCTTAACGGTATCGGTGAACTTGTCTGCTCGAAATTTGCACGATGAATCCCTGAGCTTGCAAATATCCAACCTGCTTAACTATTGGGGTATCGATCCGAGCCAGCTATGCCTGGAAATAACTGAAACGGCAATGATGACCGATCCGGAACATGCACGGGAATTATTGAATAGCCTGGATAAGCTCGGTGTTAGAATTTCCATTGACGATTTTGGAACGGGTTATTCATCGTTAAGCTATTTAAAACAATTGCCTGTTGACGAACTAAAGATCGACAAATCATTTGTCATAAACATGTCAACGGATGAAAGCGATGCTTCAATTGTGCGCGCTACCGTTAGCCTCGCACATGACTTGGGACTGGAGGTCGTAGCAGAAGGCGTAGAAGATCAACAGTCTCAAAATGAATTACAAAAACTCGGCTGTGAATTAATCCAAGGCTATCACTTCGCCAGACCGATGCCAGCCGCAGACCTTACGCCAATATTGCTGGGTGCTGAAGCCAGCAATGATGAACGCCAGCCCAAGATCCTCCCAACGCCCATTCGACCTAACAATTAAACCCTAACCTTCTCCATACATTCAAACAACGCACATTAAACTATATACATTAAACAACAACGGGAATGCGTTTCATCAACCAGATTCCACTGATGTTGATATCCGCCTGATACGCCAAAGCCTCCACACCCACAGATAGTGCTGCTCGCAAAACCTTTCCATACTGCACATCGATATCGTCTGCGGGACGAAACTCATAACAATCATTACGCTGTACACAATAAAAAATCACCGCACGTCCCCCCGATGCAACCACAGTCATTAATTCTCGCAGATGTTTGGTGCCACGTATCGTCACCGCATCGGGAAACAAGGCCAGCCCCTGCCGCTCCAAGGTGACATTTTTTACTTCGACGTAACATCCAGGCATGTCGTGAGAATCATCCGGCTCCAGCAACAGGTCAATGCGACTACGTTCCTGCCCGTAACGAACTTCACGTCGAATAACCTTATAACCGGCCAACTCAGCTATCGCCCCGGACGCTATCGCCTCGGCCACCAGATTATTACTGCGCTGGGTATTAATGCCACATAACACGCCCGGAGAAACCTCAACAATTTCCCAGCTGTAAGGATATTTCCGCTTGAGATTATCCGAGCGACTTAGCCACACGCGACTGCCCGGTGTACTACACCCTGTCATGGCGCCCGTGTTCGCGGTATGCGCCGTCATCACTTCGCCATTGGCAAGTTCCACGTCCAGCAAAAATCGTTTGTAACGCTTGACCAACCGGCCTTCGAGCAAGGTTTGTGAAAACTTCACGGACACATTTCACGGAACAGGTACACTAAATAAACTTAGCCTAGGGAAAATAAACAATCTAACACGCAACATTGCCCAGCGATTATTTTGCCATGCTTAACAACAACTCATTCATCCGCCTTACAAAAGTTGCGGGGTCTTCCAACTGACCCCCTTCGGCCAATAATGCTTGATCAAACAACACCTGCGTCAATTCAGTAAATTGTGTATCGTCACTGTCATTCTTCAGTTTGAGAACTAAAGGATGCTCGGGGTTTAATTCGAACACTGGCTTGCTGCCCGGAATATTCTGGCCCGCCGATTTCAAAATGCGCTCTAAATTTGCGCTCATGTCGGCTTCGCCAGAAACCAGGCAGGCTGGCGAGGTGGTTAAACGATGGGTAATGCGCACATCACTCACCGCATCACCCAATGTCTTTTTGACACGCGCAATAATATCTTCAAAAGCCTTACCGGTTTTTTCCTGTTCAGATTTTTCCGCCTCATCTTCCAAGCCACCCAGATTTAATTCCCCTTGGGCGACAGATTTAAATGACTTGCCGTCAAACTCGGTCAATGAACTCATCATCCATTCATCGACTCGCTCTGACAACAACAACACTTCAATCTCTTTCTTACGAAAAATTTCCAGGTGTGGGCTGTTCTTCGCGGCGGAAAAACTTTCTGCAGTCACATAATAAATCGCTTGCTGATCATCTTTCATGCGACCCCGATAATCTTCCAGCGAAACATCCTGTGTTTCACTGTCTGTGTGAGTACTGGAAAACCGCAATAATTTAGCAATGTTCTCCTGATTCGAAAAATCCTCGCCTAGCCCTTCTTTCATAACACGACCGAATTCTTTCCAGAAAATGGCGTATTTCTCAGTGTCATTTTTCGCCATTTTCTCCAGCAATCCAAGGATCTTTTTGATTGAACCAGCACGGATATTATCAATCGCTTTATTATGCTGAAGAATTTCACGCGACACATTCAAAGGCAGGTCACTGGAATCGATCACACCACGAATAAAACGCAAATAATGTGGCATCAGTTGATCGGCATCATCCATGATGAAAATACGACGCACATACAATTTTATGCCGTGGCGCTGCTCTCTGTCCCACAGATCAAATGGTGCCCGAGCCGGAATATAGAGTAACGAGGTGTACTCATATTTTCCTTCAACGCGATTATGGGTGTACGTCAATGGCTCTTCAAAATCATGGGCGACGTGTTTATAAAATTCAGAATATTCCTCATCGGTAATTTCACTTTTGGGTCTCGCCCACAGTGCCGAAGCCCGATTGACAGTCTCCAGTTCTGCCTCTGCAGGCTTGTCCTTGTCATCACCAAAAAACGGCTTCTCCATAATAATGGGCAAAGTGATGTGATCAGAATATTTGCTGATAATATTGCGCAAGCGCATGTCTTCCAGAAATTCACTCGCATCCTCACGCAGGTGCAGTACCACTTCGGTACCCCGTGCAGCCTGTTCAACGGTTTCCAGACTGTATTCACCCTCACCTGCCGATTCCCAACACACGCCATGTTCCGAACCCAGCCCGGCCCGGCGGGTCGTCAACGTGACTTTGTCCGCAACGATAAAGCAAGAATAAAAGCCCACGCCAAACTGGCCAATCAAATTGGCATCTTTTGCCTGATCACCAGTCAATGCCGAGAAAAATTGTGCGGTGCCGGATTTGGCGATGGTACCGATATGTTCAATAACTTCCTGGCGCGTCATGCCAATACCATTGTCACGAATAGTGATGGTACGCGCCTCTTTATCAAACCTTACATGAATACTGAATTCGGAATCGCCTTCAAACAGGGCATCATCGGAGAGCGCTTCAAAACGCAGCTTGTCGACCGCATCCGAACCATTGGAAATAAGTTCGCGCAGGAAAATTTCTTTGTTGCTGTACAGTGAGTGAATCATCAGGTGCAGCAGTTGCTTCACCTCGGTCTGGAATCCCAATGTCTCTTTGTGCGCTTCGACTGTCATCACTCTGTGCTCCCCATACGAAATAGGCTATTTAAAAAGATAAAACTACTAAATACTGACTACTACACTGCTCGCTTTTCGTGTGCCGCAGTGAGGCAGCACATTGTGCCAAGTTATCAAGCGGCTGACCAGCTCACAGAAACCGTACGGGGCGGAGAACAAAATCAAAAATGGCAGCTCCCGCACCAGAATCATACCGGGACGTGAATAGAGGAGGAAAAGAAAAATAATCGCCGGAATAAATTGCGCGACTTATATTTTCCGCGCAGCAATCTTGGCTTTCAATAAGAAGTGCCGGAAATTCTGCACCTGTTTTTCATTTTTGGGACAGAAGACCAAGGCAGCGCCATTATCTTCCACACGAACAACCTTTGCACACACTCGATAGTGTTTCGGCACTGGTCGCGTTCGCGCAAAGAATACCAATTCCACCTTGGTTTGCTGGGTGATGGGCAAATCCTCCGCAAACAGAAATACCCCGTGCACTCCAATATTACTGGTGCGGCAACGAAACATGCCATCAAGATATTGTTCCTGAAAATGCACTTCGGTATCAAGTTCAAGCGTATGTCGATGATCCGCGCGCTTATCGCGGCAACCGGTACCTCGCTGTTCGCCTGTTACACCACTGTCCTTTTGAGAGCCAGGATTCTTTTTTGCCCCTCGCCCGCCTTTGCCCGCTGCCTGAATATCCATAAATGCTAACATCATCCTTGTTGTCAGGCCGAATATGCTAGCTGGCTTTGCTAACAAAGACCAGCCCAGCCAAACGCCATTCACTCCATCGATACTGTGGGCTACGATAATCTCACAATAGCAGCTATCAAACTGACAATGGCTGGCGTCACCCCATACTCAACCACTCGTGTCATTACTTTTTGGCGTACATTTGCCGGTAAGCTGCAGCCAGCGTTTTAGCTTCTTCCAGCTGTTTTGGCGATAAAAAATGGGCTGCTCTGGCCTTGGCATTGTGTTCCCGTCCACCCCGCATCCGGCTAGCGGTGTCCAACCACGCATAAGCTTGTACGTCATTTTGAGTAACACCGGCTCCCTTGAAGTACATGATGCCGACATTCGCCACCCCAGCCTCATAACCACCTTCGGCAGCTTTTCGATACCAGGATAAGGCCTGTGGCAGATCGCGCTCTACGCCCTGGCCAATATGCAGCATAACGGCGACCGCGGCCTGCGCATGAAGGATGCCTTTCTCTGCATCTTCCTTAA
The DNA here is from genome assembly GCA_964401355.1 of uncultured Ectothiorhodospiraceae bacterium. Classification (GTDB taxonomy): domain Bacteria; phylum Pseudomonadota; class Gammaproteobacteria; order SZUA-152; family SZUA-152; genus SZUA-152. The sequence goes on from CAYNYJ010000061.1 coordinate 13,751, forward strand.
ATTCCTTAAACGCCTGCGTAAAATCACCCTTGAGGATCGCAGTCTGTCCAGCCTGTATATCCGCCATTAGCGGACTACTGATTAATGCAAAAACACTCAGGACTAAAACAGGGAAAAACCTTTTTCTACAGTACATATTGCTCACCATCTCATAAACGATCCACAAACTACCGCGCTAGACAACAACTCACAACAACCTACAGACTAAAAACCCATATCGGCAGACACAGCTCAGAAGTTGAGCCGAAAACAAGCAAGACAGAAGGGAAATGGTGCCGACGCACGGACTCGAACCGCGAACCTACGCATTACAAGTGCGTTGCACTACCAATTGTGCTACGTCGGCAAAACACATCTTTCAATGTGACAAATCAGGGGCGCCATTGTAGTCATTTGCCCTATATTACGCAATCCATGTCCCGCGATAACAGCCACATAACACTGTCTACATCACAACGGCCGATGCAGGTGCTGCGTCCATTTCATTTCTATTCTGGTATCGACCACAGGCCCAGCATTTACTGGCATTTTCGTTGCGTCAAACTCGTTTTGGAAAATCCTTCGATCAGCTCCGTCAACGTGGCCACCGTCGCCGTTTGATCACCTGCTACGGACATGTCCAACCAAAACTGTTTGCTGACCCGGTATTGTGTTTCAAAAACAGGTTTCAAACCCAGTTTTTTGACCTGTTGAAAACGACCCTGCGCGGCCTGTTTACGATTGAACAGGCCCAAAGAAATCGCATGTTTACGTGTGCCCTTGCCCATAATAAAAAGATCATTCACACCACGCTTTTGCATTTCACTCACTTTTCTTTTGGCCGCCTGGTAACTCTTGGAAGGGGGCAAATACACCCAATAACCTTTTGGCGTACGCTGGGATTCCTGACGATGCTCAACCCTAAGGCCCAAACCACTAATCTTGTCAGCGGCCCGGTTAGCGACGTCTGACTGCGCAAATGGACCCAGGGTAAAACAGACCGATGCCGTCGATTTTTGCCATTGCTCTTTATCTTCGGGCTTTTTGTCGAACTCTTCAGGTTCTTGGGCAATCACCGTGACCTTCGGTTCCTCTACCGCCGTTTCCAGTTCAGCCAGTTGACTATTGTTTGGTAGTGCTTTTTCACGCGTCGCGGAAGTCCGCACTCCTACTCCCAAACCACGCTCTCTCAATAAAACCAGGGAATCGACCCCTGGGGGTAGGGTTAGCTGTTTGAGAATAAGCGGTGCTGGCGAACCCGCCATGTCCTCTGCCTGGAAATAAAAATATGCGGCATTCAACAACAAAAAAAACAGGAAAAGCGTTTTCATGTCCAGGCAACCACACCACTGTAAACTACCGTTTTCATTACATCTGTTTTCCCGTATTTATTGATGGTATAGACAGTTTCAGCTGCGGCAACATCCAGCGATGACCGCCAAACCCTTGAGCACCCAGTCAGGTTCGTATCTTGCCTTGGGCAGGCTGGACATCAGTTTTTCCGCATTCCCCCCGGTTAACACGCAGGCAGCCTGCTCACCCAGTTCATCCTGACACTGTTGCAACACGCGCTGCACCGCCCCTGTCAACGCGGCCAACACGCCAGCCTGCACGGCTTCGTTGGTACTGCGCACAGACAAAGGAGAACACTGCCCCCACTCGCCGGCGACAATTGCGTCGGTATTTTCATACAGGCTTGCCATCATCATCGTCGCTCCGGGGACAATGATTCCCCCTGCGTGGTGACCGCGCGCTGTCAGTACATCCACGGTCAACGCTGTCCCACAATCAATAATACAGGTTGCGCTTTTGCTGGCATCGCTGAAATGTCGCGCCGCGACCAACGCCGCCCACCGGTCAGCGCCCAATTGCTCCGGCTGCCGATAGACACTCTGTACGCCAAAGGCATCTGCCTGCGCAATCACTGTGTCTATCGTCAGAGTCAAACTTTCCTGAACCTGGAGTGCCGCCAGACATTGGCGCAACGGAACATCCAGTTTCTCACCGGCAACGTTGCACAACAGCACATGGGTAATATCCCCCCGCGTCGCCAGCAAGCTACCCAGGGTAGCTACCATTTGAGAGGGTAAATTCAGCCAGTCATAACTCAAACTCCCCGGATGCAACAACACGAGTTGAGCTGGCGCGGGAGCCGACCGCTGGCCCGGCCCACACAGCGCCCACTTGAGACGCGTATTGCCGGCATCCAGCAACAACGTCGTCATTTTGCGTCCAGCCCCACGGCTTCAGTGGCCCACAGGGATACATCACCACTGTGAAATCGTTGCAGTTCTCCATCATGCATCAACAGCAATGCGCCGCTGTCGTCAACACCACGGACGGTGCCCTGTATCTCCCCCTGCGGCATCTGCAGCGTCACTTCACAACCGACATACACATCGTGCGCCGCCCACTCCTGTAAAAAGGGTTGCAGGCCTTTCAACTCAAATTCTTGCGCAGCCACCATCAGTTGATGTATAAGCTGTGCCGCCAGGGCATTGCGCGCCACGTTAACACCCAGCTCTGATTCCAGATCCGTCCACGGCTGTTTCACAGCCTTCATCTCCGACTTGGGCGTGCGGATATTCAAACCGACACCCATCACCACCGCACAAGGGCCACTGGCCTCGCCCGACAACTCCAGCAAGATACCCGCCAGTTTTCGCCCGTTCACGATAATGTCATTGGGCCATTTTACGCCAGCGCGAGTCAATCCCACGGTGTGCAAGGCCCGTAGCACAGCCACTGCAACCGCCAGGCTCAATCCGCCCAATTGCGTCGCGCCCGCATTGAATTGCCATAGCAGCGACAAATAAAGATTACCGCCAAAGGGAGAAACCCAATTCCGCCCCCGTCGTCCACGCCCAGCCCGTTGCTGTTCTGCCAGACAAGCATGACCCGAGACTCCGTCGAGTTTCGCCAAGTTCAGTAAATAGGCATTGGTGGATTTGATATCATGAAACACATCCAAACTGTGCAGCCGGGCTGGCTGTTTTAAAGGCTCCCCATTGAGGCGCTGATCATTTAACCCTTGGTTACTCGATGAAAGCGTGTCTGGCATGGCGTTACTACCAGGAGCATCCCCGGCATTTTCCGCAATCTCATCCAGCGCAGACAGAATCGATTCACGATGCAGTAATTCAATGGATTCGGCCAGCCGGTAACCTTTTCCGCGCACCGAATATATCTCCATGCCGCTCTGTTGCAGAGACTGGATTGCCTTCCACACCGCCGTGCGAGTACGTCCCGTTTGCTGACCCAGGGCCGTGCCGGAATGAAATTGTCCATCCGTCAACAACCTCAGGAGTGTTTGTGTGAAGTCATTCATAATGAAAATGCAGCAGTAATGAAGTCGATTTTTCGATAGGGCATCCTGCAACCTCTCAATGCGCAGTCAACCCATTTCGGAAGCGGGCACTTTGTCCAGTGTATCTTGCAACACGTAGGCATCAACGCCGTACTGCGACAATAGATAGGTCGCAATGGAACTGCGCCGACCGGAATCACAATAAATCAGATAGCGGCGTTCGACATCAAGTTTTTCGAGTTTGACACGCAGCAGCGGTAGCGGAATGTTAACGCTATTGAGGATATGGCCCGCTTGATATTCAGCCGGTAACCGGACATCGATCCAAACCGCACCGTCAGCAACCAATTCTCGGCCTTTGGTATAAGTAATCCATTTTAACAGCGGGTCTTTGAGCAGTTCCAGAAAATCGGTTTTAGACAAACTCATCAAAACGCCGTCGGTTTCCATCACGATGGAGGCATTGCGCTTGCCACCGGAAATTAATGCCTCTTCACCAAAATTTTCACCCGTACGCAATGTCGCCAACACTATACCTTCCGGGTTTTTGCGCGTTTTGCGGATGACCCGACACTGACCATCGCGAATAATATAAAAATGTTCGCCCTCTTCGCCCTGACGAATGACGGCCTCGCCCGCCTTGAAATGATGGGTCTCCAAACGCATAAAAATGGATTGGATATTGGCCGGTGGGATCCGGTGAAACACTTCAGCCTGAAGCAGTTTCGCCATCCAGTCACCATCATCATCCGTGGAATCGTGTAAATCCTGTACTTCATAGCCACTAGACTGATCCCCGGTAAGCATGATATCGAGCATATTGGCATCAACTTTTACGCACACCACATCCGTCAGCGCTCGCACAGTGTGCTGATAAATTTTACCCTGTTCCAAAGGTAGTTTTGCAAGACGACTACCACCCCTAATTTGCTTGACACTCTTATTATCGACCAGCAGTTCCACGTCCCCCGCCATCACATAGACAATGCTTTGCGCTACCTCGCCCTGTGAAAATACGAGCTGGCCTCTGTTTATCCGGCATGTTTCAGATTGATCAAGCAATTCTCGACAATGTTCCATACCCAGCGCCTTGATAGGCACCAAAGAAGCAAACTCAATCAGATCAATCATGTCATCAGACATCAAGCAAAAACACCCCCAAACATGCGCTACCACGGTCGATCACAAATACTGTCAAAAAATGCCCGAACGACACCCACTTACAGCCACGTCAATGATTGTCATCTTATCGTGAAATTCTACCCTATTTACCAAAACTATTTTCTAATTTTCTGCGCAACGACTGTTTTAGAGACAACGTAAATGGCATCGCGCCACAATGGGCATAGATACAAAAAAGCTCTGAAACAAATGCATCAGAGCTTTTGGAATAAAACCTGGCGGTTATTACCTTTCATGTATCCCGCAAGGGAGACCTACTCTTAATTAAAAGCAGTCACCGCCCAAGATGCGCAAATAATCAAAAAAAAAGCCCCGATACTTTCGTATCAGGGCTTTTCGGAATAAAACCTGGCGGTGACCTACTCTCACATGGGGAAACCCCACACTACCATCGGCGCTAAAGCGTTTCACTTCCGAGTTCGAGATGGGATCGGGTGGTGCCACTTTGCTATGGCCGCCAGGAAAACTATTTGCAGTTCAAGTATAAATACTCGCGCTACGAATTGGGGAAGTTGCTTAATAGCGTTTAATAACTTCAGCTAAGGTTTATGCTGTATCCATCAACTGACTCATAAGCACTCAAGTCAAACCACTTGGGTGTTATATGGTCAAGCCTCACGGTCAATTAGTACAAGTTAGCTTCACG
>CAYNYJ010000062.1:0-18118 GCA_964401355.1 uncultured Ectothiorhodospiraceae bacterium
CAGCTTGCCCTCTTACCGTGAGTCAGAGTTGCACTTACAAATTGAATTCACGAATGTTTTTAAATATATCGTGGGGAATTAAGGGCGAAATTTTGACGAGAAAAGTGCTTCGATAGCTGTGGCCAGTGAGCTGGTGTTGGCTTCATGCAGACTCAGTATTTGTTGAGCCCTGGTGCGCCAGCGTTGCTGTCCGCGTTGGACGACGTCCTTGAGGGGCGTGAGATTACCAGACTCGACCCATGACTGGTAGGCCGAAAAGAGCTCAGGAAACAGTTCCCGGCGCATTCCCGTGAAATTGGCGAAATAGAAATGCAAGGAGGCCATATTTTCAGTGTCGAGCAGGGTCGGTAATGTCGTCAGGCTATCGGCCAGGTGATCACGTACGGCCCGGACGATCCATTCAGCCTTTGAGCGTGGTAATTCACTGAGCAGGGTTTCCCACTGCGGCCCGAGCAATTGCCGAGCCTGCGCCTCACCGGTTTCATGCAGAAAAACGGATTCCAGCTCGTTGTCAGTGATGCAGTCCAGGATCAACTCCATGCCGCTGTCCTCGAGAGCACCCGCATTGGTCGTTTTTTGGGGTGCTGTCCCTACCGGGGCGTTCTGGGTGTAACAGGCTAGGGTGCGCGCCATGGGCGACTCTTGCGTCTTTTTCGGAAGCCACTCTTCAATGCGTTCCCATATGCTGCGACGCAGGCATTGTTTGCGGATGAAGATGGTGTTGTCTTGCAGCATGGCGGGCGGTGCCACCATGTCACGCGCGTATTCTTCCGAGGATACCAGCAGGGTGATGCCGCGTTGGTTCACTTTTTTTTCCAGTTTGCCAAGGAAAAAATAGGGTTTGTGGAAAACGCCTAGCCCCCCGCTGTAGACGTAACCCAGTGGATTGAGACGTTGATTGATGGCGGCAGACTCAAACGGTTCAAAGCTTTCGTCACCAATGGTGATGGCCGACAGGGGGAGGGTAGCCAGTTCATCCCAATAATTCTCGCGCCGGGTGAGCCAATTACCCACGGCCTCTTTTGGCAATGACTGTGATTGGGGAATGGCCATCTCCCAACGATAATATTCGCGCATCTTCAGCAGGAAAATACACAGGGTGTAATTTCCCGCGTACTGGGCATCGGAAATGTGGCAGTTCTTTTGTACGGAATCTGTCAGTGCTTTTAAATCGAGCATAGGCCACCTCACTTACAGTCTAGCGAGCTTGGCAATGACTACAAGCCTATAAACATTAGGGGATTAACGTATTGCCCGGAACGGGAGGCGAGTCTGAAAACGCCGCAAAGTGCGTAGCTCAATCGCCCTCAACCGCGCGAGAAATATACCTAATATGGGGCAGCAGATTTACAATAGGTGCAGTCTTACAATAGCCGCAGTGATTCATTGATCGGAGAAAAGTATGGCTGTACGTCTCAAAACACGTTGGCATCGTTCCAAGCGCTCGGAACGCAACCGCACGGGTTCGCGTCGTGAAAAGAGCCAGTCGAATTTGTGCAGTGTGGTGGCGATCAACATCTGGAAGCTGGCCAAAGAGGCCTTTGTGCGTATGGAAAAACAGAATTTCCGCTTTCGTGAAGATACCCAAGCGATTGATGTGAGTGCTGAATTTTGTATTTTTATGCTGCACATCACGGACCGGATGATTTACGGTGAAGTGCTGGAAGATGATCGGTTGGCATTGATCAACGGCATAGCCAAAGAGATTACGACGACCATTGAAATCAACCAGATCGAGCTATTGGGCCCAGGTGATTACCGTGCGGTATTTATCGAAAAGCTCAATGATCGCCTTGCCAATTACTCCGAATGTGGCTTTGACGAGGATGGGCCCGGGTATGATTTTCTGCGATATTTGGCGAAAAATATCTCCGATATTATGGCGGTCTCAGACGAGAAGTGGGTGTTGGAACAGGTGATGGACATCGAAGCACCCGAATTGGTCGAGCGTATTCAGCCGGTGGTGCGCGATGTGTTTGCGATAAAGAAGCCGTGAGTCGACCGGCTTTCGGGCATAAAGAAGGCCCCGTATCTCCCAGTGAATGGGGTGATGCGGGGCCTTTTTAGTGAGGAATACCAATCAAACTGGCGTTGATCAGTCGTCCCCACCACCAAAGGCACCGAGCAGATGCAGCAGGCTGGTGAACAGATTGTAAATACTCACGTATAGCGTCACGGTTGCCATGATGTAATTGGTTTCGCCACCGTTCACCATGGAGCTGGTTTGATACAGAATCAACGCGCTCATCAGCATCACGAACATGGCAGAAACGGCCAGTGACAGCATGGGAATCGAGAACACTATGGCACCGATGCCCGCCAGGAAGGCCACCAGAATACCCGCCATCAAGAAGCCACCCATGAAGCTGAAATCTTTGCGAGTGCTAAGTGCGTAACCCGACAGACCCAGGAAGATAGCACCCGTGCCGCCCATAGCTGTCATCACCGTCTGTGCGCCGTTAGGCATGTTCAGGTAATAACCGATGATGGGGCCCAGGGTGTAACCCATAAAGCCGGTGAGACCAAATACAAACACCAGGCCCAGGGCGCTATTGCTAAATTTCTGGGTTAAGAATAACAGGCCAAAAAAGCCGACCAGGGTGATGATCAGGCCAGGGTGCGGCAGGTTTAGGGCCACAGACACACCTGCCATAGCCGCGCTGAACAGCAGCGTCACCGACAGTAGCATATAAGTGTTTCGGATCAGCTTGTTGGTTGCCAGCGCCGAAGACGGGGCGCCAGCAATAACAGAAGGATTCGGATTCATCAGGGGTAAACCTCCACGGTTTGTAATGACTGTAGCACCTTAAGTAGTTACTTGCGGCGTCGCTCAGTTCAAATAGACTTGGGGACAAAGTATAAGTTCCGTTTATATGCGGGTCAAACTCGATTCACACCCTGGCAATGGGAGAAGTGATTCAGTATGATTGCCCGCCTTGCCCGATATGGAGGCAAATTGAGCCGAATTCAAGTGGCCAATGTCTCATGTTAGGTCAGGGAATCAGGTTAATAGGAGAGCTGGCAGAGTGGTCGAATGCGGCGGTCTTGAAAACCGTTGACGGGAAACCGTCCGGGGGTTCGAATCCCTCGCTCTCCGCCATATAATCAATGACTTACGTTGTTTTTAAAAAGTGTTTTAAATCAGAAAATCCTTATTTTGCTACCGCTTTGCTAACCAAATTATTTTGAAGTTCTCTTCAGTTCGTTCCGAAGCGCCTGATCAATCTTATTTGCGGCCTCTTTTTGCACCCCTTTTAACAGGTGTGAATACAAGTCCATCGTAATGGCAATTGACGAATGCCCGAGCCTTTCTTGGGCAACCTTGGGGTGTACTCCCATTTTGAGCAACTGGGACGCATGGCTATGCCGTAGGGTGTGAAAACCCACTTTAGGCAATCCTGATTTTTCAATGAAGCGTCGATAGGCTTGTGTGAATGAGTCAGGCTTCCACAATGCGCCATCGTCGCGGGCAAACACCCAATCGTCGTTTTGGTAAACCGGCCCACACAATAGCCGCTGTTTGTTTTGTGCAGCCTTGTGGACTTGCAATGCATCAACCGCAATGCCGGGTATTGATATGGATCGGGTGCCGCTTGTCGTCTTGGGTAGTTTTATCTCAACTAGGCCTTTTGTTTGTTGGACGGCCCGATTAACCGACACAATCGCATTCTCAAGGTCGATGTCGGCCCATTTCAGCCCAACTATTTCCCCGCGCCGTAATCCTGTAGTAACCGCAAATAAGATCGGGGCGTACAGTTCTGTATTTTCCGCCACTTTTAATAGTGCCACGGTTTGCTCTTCATCCAATGCCGTTACTCGTACCTTAGTTGGCTTTGGTGTGGTTACGTCACTGGCTGGATTGCTGGAACGTAACTTTAATTTTACGGCGTGTTTCATTGCTTCAGACAATACCCGGTGATGGTGTAGTAGGGTGCGTTCGGCTAGTCTACCTTTCCCGTCAATGCGGCCCTCTTTTCTTGCTTTCGTGTAGTAACTTTCAATGTGCAGACCGGCAAGTCTTTTGATTTTATGATTGCCTAATGCGGGGACTAAATGTTTTATGCAAATACTTTCATACCGGATATACGTTTTTGTGGTAATTGTCGGTTTGATTTGCTCTAACCATCGTTCAAGATATTTTCCTACCGTTAGTTTTGAGGGTTCAATATAGTCGCCGTTTTCGATGCTGGTAATAATCCGACGCATTTCGGTTTCAGCTTCTTTTTTTGTGCCATTGACCGTACTCCATTGCTGTTTGCGTTTGCCGTTGTTATCCCTGCCGAGTTCGATAACGATTGACCAAGTACCTGGACTTCGTTTTGTAATATGGCCTTTCATGATGATTTACCTCTTTTTTTTAAGCGCCATGCTTTGGACTTGCAGGCATCACTACAGTAGATTTTTCCCTTGTTTTTAACGTGTGGGGCCAGTTCAAACCATGAGCTGCAAGTTTTACATGTGGAGTACTCTTTGTTGCCACTTATCGCTTGCGCGCATTGAAGCCATAAAGCGCCAATCAAAGTTTTGGGCACTATAGAAAAATTAAGTTTACGGCCATTATCATCGAAACTCAGTTCAGGATTAATCCGCTGATTTATTTTGTCATTAAGTATGTATTGAATTAGGTAAAGGGCGGGGCGTTGCAGTTTGCGATTCCCAAGATATGACATTAGTTCGGGAGAAATGGAGATGGACGTATAAGCCCCAGTTGATGTTTTAATATTGTTTGTCGTTTTCGGGTCGGCCTCAGACGACACTAATAAATTTATTTTTCCTAATCGTTCAGGGTTGTAAACATAGACTTTTTTAAACAATAAATTTTTGTCGTTAACCCACTCAATATTGACGTTCAATTTGTTGCTATTTTTTTGTGCTAATTGCCAAAGGTTTACAACTTGGTTCATTAGCAAACTTTCTTCAATCCATTGATCGATGCTGTTTGTATCATTGGCCCTATTGTTGAGGCGTGCTGTCGCCAGTACGTAGCTGCTGTGAATATCTTTCAAATCATTGTCATCTTTGACGAATACTGCCGTGCGGGAGTCTTCCAGCGCCCCATATTTATCTGCAAACGCCTTGATTGCTTCTTTTGTGGTGGCTGTGTGGGCGAAATCGTAGAACAGCCCATTAAATTCTATTAATGGAAAATATGTTTTGTATTCGAAGCCACACGCAGATAAGTAATTATTAAGCTGAGATTTGTTTTCTTCATCATCGAGCGCATGACCGATCCACCTAAACCCATCTTGGGGAACTAACCATTGGAAATTAAATAGTTTGTTTGACATTATTTTCCTTGCAACACCGATGTGACACCGATAAATGCTAATTTTCAGTGTTGTATGTTACGTGTTCAATCGTTATGATTCAATACATAGAGACACTGAATAATAGAAATTATTGGTGTCGGCGTGAATCTAACGACTGGCGGGGTGAATGGCATGGAAAACGTAACAAAACCAGAGAAATTAACGTACAGCGTTGCCGAAGCTGCAACCGTTTTGGGTATTGGTTTAAATAAAACTTACGAATTGATTAGGCAGAAGAAGATCCCTTCCCTCGATTTGGGGCGTTCGATCCGGGTTCCCAAAAAACAGTTGCACGAAATGGCATCAGGTGGAGAGTAAGGGAAACGGTCGTTAAACATCGACGGTTAATGCTCAATGTCAAAAAAGCGCGAACGTACAAAAGGTCGAAAAACGTACAAATCATTTTTTGGTCTTCCTCACGATTTACTCGAAAGCGCGAACTTTATTTCGTTGTCTCCGCGATCAGTCAAGCTATTGATTGACATTGGTGTGCAATATCGGGGCAAAAATAACGGTGACTTGTGCATTGCGTGGAAGCTGATGAAAGAACGTGGATGGAAATCCAAAAGTCAGCTACACAAAGCCAAAACCGAATTGCTTGAAAAAGGGATATTGATTCTGTCACGGGTAGGAGGCAGGAATAAAGCCACACTTTTTGCGCTCTCGTTTAACTCTATTGATGAATGTATCGAAAAAAAAACTCAGACCAGCAAGTTGGACATAAACCCGACAATTATTCCCCTAAACACGTGGAAGAAAAAATGATATCGGTACCCCTTATACGGGGCAATGCTACCCCTTATCAGGGGCAATAGAAGCTGAATGGCGATTGATTGACCTGAATAAGGGGCAGTGTGGGTAGTTTTGGGTAAGCTGATTGCCCCTCTATGAGAGACCCTTTATATATTTACCATAGGGTGTGCCGTTAATCGATCCATAATGAATGAAAGCGTCATTCAGTAGAGTTATGGTTTTAGAGTGATAGCGACAGCTTGAGTGCAAAACGAACTATACAATTGATTTTATGCGATGGACTGCAAAGGCAAGACTAAAGCGTTCTAAACAAATTGGAAACTGGCAGCCGTGGTTATATGCACGGGGGCCGATAACACATGCAGGAAAAAGAAGATCATCGTTAAACAGGTTCTCCGGTAGTACACGGCCTCTATACGCCATTGCAAAACGGGCACTGAAAAATAAAAAAAGTGCCATCAGTGCGGTATTAAATCAATGTGCTGGGATTGAAGGATATCGACAAATGCTACCGACATGTTGGGCAAAAGCGTTGCTAGAAAATGCTGGTTTTGTCTTCGACAGCGAAGATCAATTGACTGCGTTAAAAACATATCAAGAGTTTTGCCTCGCAGTTGATTTTGAAACCGCTCTACCAATGTTTGACCAGCATCACGGCAAACGGCATAACAAGAAAAAGATAGCCGCATTGCGTCAGGTTCACACATGGACAAATCATTTCATTATGACAAATGTTAAATCTTCGATGATGCGAGAAACGCACAAGGGAAACACTTCGGCGGCGCACTTGTTGGTGATGATTCAGCAGGAAGTCGCTGAAGACTTAACTCGCGTCCCGGAAGGTGGCGACAAGTTGGTTATTAATTTACGCGCGTCCGAAAAGAAGGACGATGCCGAATGAGTCATTGAAAATTGTTCGCAGCGGTTAGCATCTTGGCTGAATATGCAAATATTTCAATTTCAGTTGCCACAAGATATAGTACCCCCTATTTTTTCGTGAGATTCACCCAATTACGATGGTTGGTAGGTTTTCTGGATTTCAAGGATTGTTGAGATAAAGGATTAAGATATGGCAACCAACGTTGTTTTTGTCCACGGACTAAATGGAGATATTGTGAAGACCTGGGGGAGATTTCCAGGTTTGTTAAATGACGATCCTGGACTAGATGTAAATGTCGTTAGCTATGGTTATGATTTCTTCTATAAACCTTTTATAGGAGCTAACGAGTCAATTCATAATATTGCCGAAGGGCTGGCGACTGAAATAGAGCTACGCTGTTCGCCAGAAGATAAATTGATTTTGGTTGGGCATAGTCTTGGTGGATTAATCATTAGAAAATATTTGCTGAACCAGCATTTCAAGGGAAAGATGCCAAACCTTAGCAAAGTATGTTTTTTTGCAGTGCCGCAGAATGGTTCAGGGTTATCCGACATAGCCAAACTTATAGGGTGGCGTCATCAACAGCTGAAAGCACTGTGTAAAGATAATAAATATCTTGAAGAAATGAATGATCAGTGGGTTTCAACAAAGATTACTAACAGTTTCGATATACTTAGTGTTATAGGCGGACGGGACGACATAGTTACATCAGAAAGCTCTAAAAGTATTTTTAGAGATTCGGACATTAAAATGCTTGTCGGAAAAGGTCATATTAATATTGTGAAGCCTGATGGATATGATGATTCATCATATCTTGTATTAAAGCAGTTCATTAAAAGAAAGAATACAGTAATGCGATACTTGAATATGGCGTCGCGAAGCTTAAACGACTGGAAAAGTATCGACAGGAATCATGTTTATCATTATGTAAGTGATGTGCGTCGAGACCAAGACCTTGAGTCTTTAACTGTTTCCATTGACCAAAATCAGTCCATAGTAAGGCTCACGGGAGCGTCTGGTCTTGGGAAAACTAGGCTGCTTTTGGAAGCTATCGAAAAGAGTGCTTCGATCAATGATGAATGTATATTGGTTTTCAATGCATTAGATTATCCAGGGCCAATAAAGGAGAGCGTGCGAAAGGCCGTCGATGATAATGCTCATGGCCTGTTTATTATAGAAAACTGCGGCGTTGAATTGCATAACGATTTGGCAAAGGAAATAAATAAAGTCACGTGCCAACTTAGGGTAGTAACAATAGGCTATTCTCAAGACCAGGTTGATGATTCGATAATTATAAACCTTACACCTTTGTCTGATGATGCAATCAAGGAGCTTTTAACCCCCATACTTGTTGATTTAAGCGCAAGTGATGTTGAGCGGGTAGCAAGATTTGCTGAAGGATATCCATTGATGGCTACCCTTATCGCAGAACAGTATCAACGGAATGGGAGATTGTTAGGCTCGATTGTTGATAATTCGGTAGTTAAAAAGTTAATCGATGGTGATGGAGGTGTTAGTGATGCTGAAAAAGAAGTTATTTCAGCTTGCTCGCTGTTTGATGTGTTTGGAGTAGAACATGGTGACGCTGCGATAGAAGCTAAATTCATCGCTGAGTACGTTGCCAATTCTACATTGGCAGTATTTGACAAGGTAATGGGAGTGTTTAGTAAACGGCAAATCATTCGCCGAGCAGGAAACTACGCTAGGGTGGTGCCAAAACCATTGGCGTTGACACTTGCAGCTGAATGGTGGGAGGAGGTGTCGTATGACCGTCAAAAAGAACTGATCGATAAAATACCAAAATCCCTAGTACGTAGTTTTTGTACCCAGGCATCCTATTTAGATAGCCAGCCCAATGTTCAGCGATTTTCAGAGAAATTCTATGGTGGACAAAGCCCTTTTGTCCAAGCGGAAGTGTTACTTACAGAGAAGGGTTCGAAACTCTTCCGCGCATTTGTTGAAGTGAACCCTGAAGCAACAAGTACAGCACTTTATAACGTATTAAAAAATATGACTCTTGAGGAGCTGCATCGTGTAGATGGGGAGGTTCGGAGAAATCTTGTATGGGGACTTGAAAAACTTTGTTTTCATGCGCACGTTTTTGAAAAGTCTGCCTGGTGTATGTTGTTATTGGCTTCTGCAGAGAATGAAACATGGAGTAATAATGCAACCGGGATGTTTGCCCAGTTATTTAGAGTCAATTTATCTGGTTCTGGAGCTGAACCGGAAATTCGCTTTGCTGTTCTAAATAGAGCTCTAGAACTTAATCAAATTGAAGTTGATATGGTCGTCCTAGAAGCTCTGGGAGAAGCAATTAGTACTTACGGTGGATCCAGGACTGTCGGGGCTGAATACCAGGGAACAAAAGCACCTCTTGAAGAATGGCACCCAAAATATTGGTCGGAAATATTTGAGTACTGGCAAAAAGCTTTTGATTTATTGCTCGTCATGTTTGAGCGGGGTGATACGCAAAAGGAAAAGGTGCTTTATGACATAGGTCATTCCATTCGAGGTTTTATTCGTAACGGGCGCATTGAGATGTTGAATAATGCTATAACACAAATAGTGGCTAGGAATGGTCGATGCTGGCCTGCGGCGTTAGATAGCATTAAAAAGACCTTTTCATATGATGATGAAAGCCTGAGTGAAGAGACCAGTAAAGCTCTGAATACTTGGTTAGAACTACTAAAGCCTGACGAAGATGATCTCTCTGAAAAATTAAAGATAATCGTTGTTAATCCTCCATGGGAACACCACAAAGGAGAAGATGGTCATTACATTGATGTTGCTGCCGAAAATGCCATAGCCATGGCTACTGAAGTTGCTGGTAATATAGATTTACTATTTCCCTACATTGGTCTGTTGTTGCAGGGTGAACAAAAGCAGTCCTATCACTTTGGGCGGAAGCTTGCTCTGGAACTTGAGAATGTCGATCAGCTTCTCAATTTATCGTTTGACCACTTTCTTATTACGGAATCAAAAAACTCTAGTTTAATTCTGGGGATCTACAACGGGATCTACGAAAAGTCACCGGAGGTCTGGCAGTGTTATATCGATAGGCTATTGGCGGATAGCCGACTGGTTTCACTCTATCCAGAATTTATTCGTACTGGAGATATTAATGGGCCACATCTTGAAGTGTTGCTTGAGCTGATTCGAAAGGGTGTTTTATTAGCTAACAGTGCTAACGTTTTAAGCTATGGCAGTGTGACGGACAGTATAGAGCCGCAAGTGATAGTTGAATTTTGTTTGTCCTTAGCTGAACTTGGAGGACAGGCGAGCTGGACGGCGTTGAATATTATTTATATGTACTGTTTTGGTAGTAAAGGCAGTGTTGGAAGAATCCGCGAACCGCTTAAGACATTAGTAATACGAGTTCCTCTTCATAAAGATCAGCAAGAAACCGCAATGGATGCTCATCACTGGCGTGATATGGCCGAAAAGCTACTTAAGGTGCGTGACGAGGAATTTGCCATCGCTTTAAGCAACCAGCTTATTGCAGCCTGCCAACATGGTTTTAATCACGGAGATATCTGGAGTTACACTAAGCCCTTGCTGATCGAACTTATGCGTGACTATGCTGATGCGTTATGGCCAATATTCGGTAATGCCATAGTCAAAGCAGAAGGGATGGAGCGTTATTGGCTTCAACAACTGCTCGACCGAGAAAATAGTTTATCAGATCAAGTGCCGAGTGTTTTGTCCGTTGTGCCCGTTGATCACATTATTGCCTGGTGTGCCGAGTTTCCTGATATGGGGCCAAGCTTTGTAGCCAGTTGTGTAAATATCTTTGAGAGTATTGATGAACAACAACAGCCTTCGGAGTTATTTATCGCATTGCTTGAAAACTTTGGAAATGATGAGCGGGTGGCTAGTGCCCTTTCTTCAAATATGGGTACCCGTAGTTGGTCTGGATCCCTGGTGCCATACCTCGAAACTGATAAAGCGGTGCTCAGTCCTCTGCTGGAACATGACAATGTCAATGTCAGACGATGGGTTAAGAGGCGTTTAGTTCAGATCGACAGACAGGCCGAGTACGAATCGGATCGAGATGATGAGCATGAGATTGGTATTTACTAAGAATGAGCTATACGAAGATGCTTTCGTTCCCTATGTGTCAGGATACCTTTCGTCTTTTTTAATAATAAACCTTGGAAGAGCGAAGCAAGAATATTAAATGAGAAAGGTATCCTGACACAGGGGTGAACAGCATAATTCCTACTCTATTTAGGCTGTGCGCACTGGCCATTTTTCTTGAAATCATTCCCTCAAAGCAAATCAATCACTACTCTTAGTTTATTGACGGTTAAAGGAAGTCCTTGATTATAAAAAATATCCAACAGTTCTTCAGTTGTGTGCTCTGGATTTTTTAATCTCTCTCTTTGCTGTCGTACTGCGCTACAGAAGGCGGGTGAATTGAGGTCAAAAAGGTGGTTGAGGAAAGTGTCAGGAGACTGGGCCTCAATCTCAAATTTACTTAACACATCTTCTGGAAAATCCTTAAGGTTGTTTGTCACAATAACATCTGCTTGGCACTTTATTGCCGCTGCAAGCACATGTCTGTCATCGGGATCGGGTAACTCTAACGACTCGATCATACAATCATAATTTTCAACTAAACAATCGGGAACGGCTATGTTCATCAATTCAACAGTTCGCTGTAATTGTGTCACATCAAGATCACTGCGATTCGCTAACAGGTTTCGTGTCCACTCATCGTGGATTTCTTCTGTCCACCTTGCTCGAAACTGATCCGTCATTGCAACGCTCATTAGGAGATCACGAAGAGGTGCTGGATAAAGCACACAGGCATCAAAGACTGCGGTGAAATTTGCCACGTCTTTAATAGCCCATCTTCAATTCCTGCGCCTGCGCAGACAGTTCATCTAATGCTGTGCGTCTTTCATTCATGCTTTCTTCCTTGTATGCCACTAAATCTCGAAAATACACTCTACGGTGGCTGCCTACTTTATGAAAAGCTAACTTTCTTGCTTCCAGAAGCTTAACGAAGTACGGGCGTGACACGCTTAAGAAGTCTGCTGCTTGCTGGGTTGTCAGTTCCGCATCCTGGGGAATAAGCGTCATGGCTTCACCTTCAGCCATGTGAGCCAAGATATCGACCAGCATGCGCATGGCGGATACAGGGACTGTAATTTCCTCGTCACCGTCAACAACTCGAATCCGCGCTTCCTTGCCGTTACCAATGATTGCCGCCAAAAGTCGGCTGCTTTCTGCTGCTATTTTCTGTTCCTCATCGCTAGGCGGTGGGGTTGTCTGATCTGTGATTTTGAATGCCTGTGCCATGGTCAGATCCTCTGTTTTTCAGTTTTCGTTTCTATATATTTTTTATATTAGACATTAAACGAAACAAGCGCAACATTCGAAATAAACGAATTGCAAAGAATGCGAACGAATACCGTGAAATAAAGGGTGAGGCGGCTGCTTATGTGGTTAATTGTTTCAACATCCCGAGTGATTTCTTGCTACCCGTTTTGCTACCGCTTTGCTAACCAAAAGGTTAAAACAGGGTAATATCAGGGGGTACAGGCCGTGATGTGGTTTGTGTTAAGTAGTTGATTTTAAAGTAAACAGGTGCGAATCGGGATAAGGTAAAATGCCCATAATCGGACTTGAAAACCGTTGACGGGAAACCGTCCGGGGGTTCGAATCCCTCGCTCTCCGCCATATTATCAATGAGTTACGTCATTTCATCAAATTCCTAAAAACCTAAAATTCCTATTTTGGCACACCTGTGGCACGCTGAGCGCAAGTTTTAGGGTCAGATTAAGGCTCGTTCAGCTGTGCGATACCGCAGTGTTTTTACCCCTATTGAAATATCGACTTACTTGGGGGGCAGTGTGGCGCACGATCAATGTTAAGACGTGCGGGGAATCAATATGGCTACTCTACAAAAACGCGGTAAGGTATGGCGCGCTCAGATTCGGCGTAACGGCTATCCACCTATTACGCGTTCCTTCGATACCAAAGCCGATGCCCAGGTCTGGGCGAGAGAAATAGAAAGGGACATGGATCGCGGTAGTTATATAGACCGCACTGAAGCTGAATCCACCACTCTTAAGCAAGCCCTTAAACACTACCTCAAAGAAATAACCCCAGCCAAGAAAGGCGCACAACAAGAAACAAATCGCATTAAAGCCTGGATGGAAAGGCCTTTAGCAAAATATGCCTTAACCAATATTTATGGGGTTGACTTAGCTACATACCGAGATGAGCGATTGGCAGAGGGAAAAAGTCCAACAACAGTCCGTAACGAAATAAATATCATTAGCCATTTATTTACCATTGCGAAAAAAGAATGGGGCATGGAATGTTTAACCAATCCAGTGCAAAACATCCGTATGCCGAAGCAACCGGCAGGCCGTGAAAGACGATTGAAAGAAGGCGAAGAAAAAGCCCTGTTAGAAGCAGCTGGCTATCCGTTGGAACAAATGATCATACTTGCCCTTGAAACAGGCATGCGCCTTGGCGAAATATTGTCGGTTCAGTGGAAAAACATTGATGTTCGCAAAAATACTCTAGTGCTTGAGGACACAAAGAACGGTGAACGACGCGACGTGCCCTTATCCACCACCGCGCGTGCAACCTTGCTGGAATTACCACGCCATATTTCCGGCCGGGTTTTCCCCACCGTCACCAATAGTGCGATATCACATAGTTTTCGTCGATTGTGTGATGATCTGGAAATAGAGGGTCCCCGATTTCACGACCTCCGGCATGAAGCAACATCAAGATTTTTTGAGAAAGGTCTGGATATCATGGAGGTCGCAGCCATCACCGGCCACAAAACCCTGCACATGCTGAAACGCTACACACACCTACGCGCAGAAGACCTCGCCAAGAAACTGGGTTAAAGTTAGGGGAATAAAAACAACAGGCTTCAAAATATAGGGAATTTAAGATTAGTGGTTCCAGACGTCACCAAGCTCGAAGCCGAAACCCGCGAAGAGATTGATCAAAAACTTATCGCTGCCGGTTGGGTAATCCAGGACAAAAAACGCCTCAATCTTTTTGAGTCGCTGGGCGTTGCCGTCCGTGAAATGGACACCGACACTGGCCCTGCCGATTACATGCTGTTTATCGATGGCAAGGCCTGCGGCATTATCGAAGCAAAACGTGAAGGCACTGACCTTGGTGGCGTAGCCGAACAGTCAGGCCGTTATGCCACCTCTCAAACTAAACACACCGAACGCTGGGTGTCAGAAGACCAGCCGCTGCCGTTCCTATACGAAGCCACCAATCACGAAATAAGGTTCCGTGATGAACGCGACCCACATCCACGCTCACGTTTTGTGTTTCACTTTCATAAACCCGAAACACTCAAAGCCTGGTTAGAAGAGGGCGACACATTAAGAGCCCGTTTACAAAACGACTTACCCGAGCTCGACACCAAGCCATTACGCCTTTGCCAAATTGACGCCATCATCGGCATCGAAGAATCCCTCAAAGCCGCCAAACCCCGCGCACTACTACAAATGGCCACCGGTTCGGGCAAAACTTATGCCGCCGTCACTGAAGTCTACCGCCTGGCCAAGTTCGCCAAGGTCAAACGTGTCCTGTTCCTGGTTGACCGTGGCAACCTCGCCACCAATGCCAAGGATGAATTTGAACAATTCGTCATCCCCCACGATGGCCGCAAATTCACCCAACACTACAACGTCAACATCCTCGGCCGCGCCGGCATCCCCGACGCCACCAAAGTCACCATCTCCACCATCCAGCGAATGTATTCCCAACTCACTAACCAAGAGCTGGATGACGAAGCCGACGAACACTCAGGATTTGAAATAGAAGGCAGCGTGATCAATAAAGAACCCCGGCCCGTCAGCTACAACCCTGACATCCCCATCGAAGCCTTTGATGTCATCATCATCGACGAATGCCACCGTTCCATCTACAACCTCTGGCGTCAGGTGCTGGAATACTTTGATGCCTTCCTCATTGGCCTTACCGCTACACCTACCAAAAAAACCATCGGCTTTTTTAATCAAAACCTCGTCTCCGAATACACCCATGAAGATGCCGTGGTCGACAAGGTCAATGTAGGCTACGACATCTACCGTATCAAAACGGAAATGACAGAGAAGGGAAATCTTATCGATGCGGGTACAACAGTAGAAATCCGCGACCGCCTCACCAAACAAAAACGCCTCGAAGTACTCGACCAGGATCAAGAATGGCTCGCCAAACAACTCGACCGCAGCGTTCTGGCCCCCAACCAAATTCGCACCGTCATCCAGGCCTTCAAAGATAAATGCCTACCAGAATGCTTTCCCGAACGTCTATGGAGTAAACCCCCTCTCCCTCAGGGAGAGGGCGGGGGTGAGGGGACACAAACTTCGACAATGACCTGGGTCCCCAAAACCCTTGTCTTCGCCAAAGACGACGACCACTGTGACCGCATCGTCGATGCCGTGCGCGAAGTCTTCGATGAAGGCAACGCCTTCTGTAAAAAAATCACCTACAAAGTTGGCAAAAAAACCGCCGAAGAATCCATCAAAGCCTTCCGCACCGATCCGCAATTCCGCATCGCTGTCAGCGTCGACATGATCGCCACCGGCACCGACATTCGGCCCCTGGAATGCGTCATGTTCATGCGCGATGTCAAAAGCCAGTCCTACTACGAACAAATGAAAGGCCGCGGCACCCGAATCATCAGCCGTGACGAACTGCACAAAGTCACCCCCGATGCCCCCGGCAAAAGCCGCTTTGTCCTGGTCGATTGCGTCGGCGTTACCGAAACCGACAAAACCGAAACCAAATCACTGGAAACCAAACCCAGCGTCTCCACCGCCAAACTCATGGAACAAGTCGCCAGAGGCGACCGTCACTCCGAAACGCTGCGCGCCCTCGGCAACCGCATGATCCGCCTCGACCTAAAACTCAACGAGCAACAACGCAAACGCGTCAATGATTTACTCTCTCAAAGCATGAGCGAAATACAAGACCCCCTCCCCCTTGAGGGAGAGAGCAACAAATCTACCCCCTCTCCCCTGGCGGGAGAGGGCTGGGGTGAGGGGGATTTACTCCCACCAACAACATTAACCGCCATAGCTTCCAATCTCATTCACTCAACAAATGAAGAGCACTTGGTAAAAGATGCGCAAACACAAGTTGGAAAAGAAGAAGTAACCGAACAAGAAATCCAAAAAGCCTTCAAACCAAAAGCCGACATCCTAATCAAACCCTTCCACAACCCAGACCTGCGCGAACTCATCGAAGAATTGCGCAAAGACACCGACCAACTCATCGACGACAGCGCCGATGAGTTGGTCGCCGCCGGTTACGACGAAGAAAAAGCTGAAGTCCTAATCCAAAATTGGCAGCGATTTATTCAAGACCACAAAAACGAACTCGACGCCATCCAGCTCATCTACCAGCAGCCCTACCAAAAGCGCCACCTGAGTTACGAACAAATCGAAAAATTAGCAGAAGAAATAAAACAACCACCGTATAATCTCGCGCCCATAGAAGTATGGAAAGCCTATGAGAAATTGGAAAGAAACAAAGTCAAAGGCGTGCCACCCAAAGAACTGTTGACCAACATCGTCAGCCTCATTCGTTTTTCCACCGGCTTAAGTGACGTGCTCGAACCCTTTACCGAGCTCGTTAACAACCGCTTTGACAACTGGCTAAAACAACAAAACCAATTACCCCCTCTCCCTCAGGGAGAGGGTAGGGGTGAGGGTGGTGTTAAGGATGAAAAGTTCACCCCAGACCAACTCGCCTGGCTTAACAAAATAAAAGACCAAATCGCCCAAAATGCCGAAATGACAGAAGAAGACTTTAACTACATCCCCTTTAACCAGGAGGGTGGGTTGTTAAAGGCGAGGGAGCTATTTGGTAAAGAATTAGAACCATTAATTAGTGAATTGAACGGATACTTGATTGCATGAGTGCAGTACTAGAAAAATTAAATGAATTGCCCTATGGCTGGGAACGGATGGCTATTGAAGATATTGCAGAAGTTAATCCGCGGGTTAACAAGTCAGAGATATCGGATGACTTGCTTGTTTCATTTGTACGAATGCCTGCCGTAGAGGCAGAGAGTGGCGTCATTGATGTAAGCAAAGAAAGACCATTTTCAGAAGTCAAAAAAGGTTTCACGCCATTTATAGAAGGTGATGTACTTTTCGCAAAGATCACACCTTGTATGGAAAATGGCAAAATGGCAGTTGTACCAAAGGTAAAGAATGGTTATGGCTTTGGATCAACAGAATTTCATGTGCTGCGCCCAAAAGAGGGAATTGAATCTAAATATATCTACTACTTTGTTTCTAGCAGAAATTTCAGAGGTGTTGCGCAACACAACATGTCTGGTGCGGTTGGTCAGAAGCGTGTGCCGACAAACTATTTAAAACAGCACTTAATTCCAGTAGCACCACCCGAACAACAAAAACGCATCGTCGCCAAAATCGAAGAACTCTTCTCCCATATCGACGCGGGTATCGAAGCCCTAAAAAAATCCAAACAACTTCTTAAACAATACCGCCAATCCGTCCTCAAATCCGCCGTCACTGGCGAGCTAACGAAAGAATGGCGCGAAGCAAACAAAGCTAAGTTGGAGCCCGCCCCCCAACTACTCAAATGCATCCTAAAAGAACGCCGCCAAAAATGGGAAGAACAACAACTCGAACAATTCAAAGCCAAAGGAAAGTTGCTCAAGGATGATAAGTGGAAGGGAAAATATAAAGAACTTAATCCGATATTATCTGAGGAATTAAAAAATTTACCTGACCTGCCGGAAGCTTGGGTGTATACAAGATTAGGTAATCTTATTGATGATCCTAAATACGGTACTTCAAAAAAATGTAGCTATGATGTTGATGGTAAGGGCGTGTTACGAATCCCAAACATCGGTAATGGTGAAGTAGAGCTAGAAAACATGAAATATGCTTTGTTTAATGATGCAGAAAATGCTGCTTATGAATTAAATAAAGGTGATGTTTTAACAATCCGCTCTAATGGTAGTCCAAGTCTTGTGGGGAAATGCGCTCTTATTAGAGAGTGTGATATTAAATATTTATATGCTGGCTATTTGATCCGACTCAGGCCTAACCAAAATATCGCTTCAGGTTTGTACTTGATTAATTCATTAAATTCTATCGTGAATTCAATTCGCTAGTGCAACAGGTGGGTTGATTCCGAAAAATACCTG
>CAYNYJ010000063.1:0-18082 GCA_964401355.1 uncultured Ectothiorhodospiraceae bacterium
AAGGAACCGGATTTTGAATCCGGCGCGTCTACCAGTTCCGCCACCCCGGCACATACTCCCCTAGAGAAGGGCGCTCATCATAAGTGTTTGTGGGGTCTCAGGCAAGAGCCGGATGGCGACCTGTTAGATGGAAGGCAAAGGCAATGACTTTTTGCTAAACTCGCGCGCCATGCGCCGTAGTGATTTCCATTTTGATCTCCCCCCCGAACTGATCGCCCAATACCCATTGCCACAACGTACGGCCAGCCGGTTGTTGACATTGTTGGCTGATGAATTGTTGGGTGGTGAAATATCTGATGACGAAACGTTGGCGGAGGCGACGGTGAGTGATCGGCAATTTCAAGATATTGTGGGGTTGTTAAAACCTGGCGATTTATTGGTAATGAACAATACCCGGGTGATTCCCGCTCGTCTGTTTGGTTACAAGGCGACTGGCGGCAAGGTGGAGGTATTGGTCGAGCGGGTGCTGGGCGAGCATCGTTTGCTGGCCCATGTGCGTGCCAGTAAGTCGCCCAAGCCCGGTATGAGCTTGCTGCTGGAGGGGGGGATGTTGGCTACCGTCGAAGGTCGAGAGGGTGATTTGTTTGTGTTGTCGTTCGCGGGCGATACGCCGGTGGCCGCGCTGCTGGAGGCGTATGGCCACATGCCGCTGCCGCCGTATATTGACCGCGCCGATCAGCTCGAGGATCGGGAACGTTATCAAACGGTCTATGCTGAACGGCAGGGGGCGGTGGCCGCGCCCACAGCGGGGCTGCATTTTGACCAACCCTTGTTGGATGCGTTAGCTCAAAAGTGTGTGGAATCGACCTTTGTGACTCTGCACGTGGGGGCTGGCACCTTCCAGCCGGTGCGCGCCGAATTGATTGCCGATCATCATATGCACGCAGAAACCATCGAGGTCTCGCCGCAAACGGTGGCGGCAGTGGCCGCAACGCGGGCGCGCGGTGGCCGTGTGGTGGCGGTGGGCACCACCAGTGTGCGGGCGCTGGAAAGTGCGGCGTGTTTTTCTTCAAGGAACGGTGAATTGGCGGCATTCCAGGGTGACACCGATATTTTCATCATGCCCGGCTATCCATTCAAGGTGGTGGACGCACTGCTGACCAATTTCCATTTGTCCGAGTCGACCTTGTTAATGCTGGTTTGCGCTTTTGGTGGTTATGATGCGGTGATGGCCGCTTATCAACACGCGATTGAGCAGCGTTACCGGTTTTTCAGTTACGGTGATGCGATGTTTCTCACCCGTCAGCAGCGTTCGGAATGACTCAATCAATGACGCGCAATTGTACTCTGGTGATTCCCGGCCTGCTGGATTTGCCGAGTGCGGAACTGGCCCCGGCCTTTGCCCAACTTGGACGTCTGCCAGTGCTGGAACGGTTTTTTGCTCGCGCCAATCGTCAGGCTTTTTCGGGAGCCGGTTTGGAAGCGGTGGTCTTCGATCTGTTTGAGGTTGAACGAGCCCCGGAACTGGATGCGCCGATTGCGGCCACCACTTACGTGTCGGATGCGGGCCAGCCGATAACGCCGGGTAGCGCTTGGTGCCTGCGTGCAGACCCCGTGCATCTGGTGCCGGATCGCGATCAACTGGTGTTGATGGGGCCGGAGGCGCTGTCTTTGTCGCAATCCGAGGCTAATCGATTAACCACCGATTTTAATAATTTGTATGCCGAAGACGGTTGGCGGCTTGAGGCGTGCACCCCTAGCCGGTGGTATCTGCATCTGCCCGAAGATCCACGAATGCGCAGCACAGATTTGTCGCAGGTGCGGGGGCGTGCGATCGGGGATTTTTTACCCAAGGGGCCCAATGGCAAACATTGGCATTGCATCATGAACGAAGTACAAATGTTGTTGCATACCACTGCGGTGAATATCGAACGGCAATCAGCCGGACAATTACCGGTGAGCAGTTTGTGGTTTTGGGGTGGGGGTAAAACGCCCGAGCCGGGGCCGAGTGGCTGGGGTCAGTTGTGGAGCAATGAGCCACTGAGTCTGGGGTTGGGGCGACTGTCCAGTACCCCCGCAAAGCCCATGCCGGAGAGCGCCAGTGATTGGTTGCAGGCGGTCACTTCACAGGGCGCTCATCTGCTGGTGCTGGATGGTTTGCAGCAGGCCTGGCAGAACGGAGGTGTCGACGCTTGGGTACAGCAGCTGCGTTATCTCGAAGAGCACTGGATGGCCCCGCTGTTGTTGGCGCTTCGGCGGCGCGAGATTGAAGAAATCACGCTCTGTGTCTGTCAGGGGCATCAGTATTCCCTTTCACGTGCCGGACTCCGGCGTTGGTGGCGACGCAAGCCCGCTCTTCTGACTTACGTGTAAACCATTATTTTTCAATGACATATTCTGTTTTATAAGCTACAGGTTAAGCACAAAAAATCTCAGCTTCGAGTTTTTTTAAAGCTTATGCATAAATCCGTCGACATAATGTGGCATCAGGATGGATGCACGAAAGGAGAGATAGGCAATGGATCAGTCTGCGCGATGTTTACTGCTGTGCGGGACAGAAAATGTTGCGAGTGAATGTGCCGCGGCCATACAGCGCGATGGCTTTGTGATGGAGGTACTGCCGGTAACAGGATCCGAAGCCTTCCGGCAGGCCATCGATAGCGGTGATTGGGATGTGGTCTTCGCCGATTATCTGCCGCCTTCGACCGTGTTGCCCCCGTTTGCAGCCGAACATGTGCTGTCATTTATTGCCGAATCTTCAATTTCCCTGCCCGTTATCGTTATTACAGCCCCGGAACAGCTTCAATCTGCCCTTCACTTGATGGACAAAGGTGCGGTGGATTGCATTCGCACGGACGAGTTGTTTCGTTTGGCGCCGGTGGTGCGGCGTGAAGTGGCGTGCGCACGGCGTTGTCATGAGATGACACGTTTGCAGCAGCGTCACGATATGTTGCTGAATACCGCCGCAGAGGGGTTTTGGGACTGGAATCTTGCCACAGGGGAAATGTTTTTTTCGAATCGCTGGCTAGAAATACTGGGCTATGAAGAGGGTAATTATAAACCGACTTTTACCAGTTGGCTGGAGGCGATACACCCCGATGATCTGGGACCTTATCTGGGAGTCTGGACAGATTACATGGAAGGCACGATAGCGCAATTTTGTGTGGAATACCGCATGCGGGCAAAAAATGGCGACTATCATTGGGTGTCCGCACAGGGCGTGAGTGTTGTGCACGAAGGGAGTGAACCCGTGTATCTGGCCGGTACGCTGAATGACATTACCGACCGTAAGCAGGTGGAGTGGGAGTTGCAGCGCCATCGCGAACGTTTGGAACAGTCCATTGCTGAACGTACCGCAGAGTTACGTTCGGCCAATGAGCAACTGTCACGGCTGGCGCGCCTGGATGATTTGACGGAAATCCCTAATCGCCGTTGTCTTGACGATACCCTGGCTCGTGAATGTTCACGGGTGTCCAGAGATGGAAAACCGTTGACCCTGCTGATGATTGATATCGATCATTTTAAGCGCGTCAACGATGAATTCGGGCATCAGGTCGGTGATACCTGCCTTAAAATGGTGGCTGCCACCCTGCGACGTTCGATGTTGCGTCCGTCAGATCTGGTGGCGCGTTACGGTGGCGAAGAATTTGTGGTGTTGTTGCCCAATACCGGTTCAGACGGGGGGCGCCATGTCTACGAGCGAATCCGCGATGCATTGCTGACCCTCAACAATATGGAAATAACGCCCACCATCAGTGTCGGTCTGACCACCGCTGAGGCGGGCGCGCCGATTACCCCGGAGCTGCTCTTGGCTTCTGCCGACAAGGCGCTTTATCAGGCAAAAGGTGCGGGGCGCAATCGCCTGGAGGAATGTATGGTAATGGCAGTGTCGGCGGCTTGATAGCAGTCTTGCGGTGCTGGCGTGAGGTGTTCCGTCGGTACTCTTAAGGGGCGTTTTCGGCCCTCGTGTTAAGGGCGATGGTGTATAAGGCATCCCAGGTTTCGTGAAGTTCGCTGTTAACGGGTTGATCAGCGCTGATCAGTTCTCCAAGGTTTTGTTTCAGTTCATCAATCATGCTCACCCGGGCAGGAATGCCTTTTGGGAAATTTCCGGCATGGGTGAAGGTGACCCAGCCATGAACGAGTGAAGGGTGTTGCCCGTCAGCGTCCGTGCTGGTTTTCGTGTGCTGTTTGATATTCCAGATGACCGCCTGACATTTTTGCTGATTGGCATAAAGTGGATTGTTGAATTTGTAGGTTTTGTTGTTCAACACTTGCGACCATTGATCCACGCTCTCGCCCCCAAACAAATGGCCCTCGCTATGCTCCATATCCAGCACCACAAAACCGCCTTTGACTAACAGCAAGTAATCGATAAAAACCAGGCCATCGATCCCGTCAGGAAAAACCGCATTGTGCAGGTATTTGATCCCGAGTGACTCGATAACCTTTTGGGCGTGCCGCTGATGGCGCCCTTTGTGCATCTGTTTCCAGATGAAAAAGCCTACGCCAAGCACCAGCAGGGCTAGCGCGCCCTCCAGGACATAAAACAGGGTTTCAATGGGGATGGATCTCACAAAGAACTCCGAGTGTGTTTAACGTTCTTTTAAACGTGGAATTAACATTGCCAGGTTGCAGGGGCTGGTGCGGTGGTCAAGCTGATCTTTGATAATGTTGTCCCAGCCGGTTTTGCAGGCACCGGAAGAACCGGGCAGGCAGAACAGATACGTGCCATTGGCGACACCGGCCAGGGCGCGGGATTGCAAGGCGGAAGTTTTGATCTCGTCAAAGGAAATCATGCGGAACATTTCGCCGAAACCCTCGATCTCTTTTTCCAACAGAGGTTGAAACGCCTCCGGGGTACCGTCGCGGCCAGTGACGCCGGTGCCACCGGTACTGATGATGACGTGCACTTCCGGGTCGGCGATCCAGCGCGAGATCACCGCGCGAATCTGATAAATATCATCGGTTGAAAGGGCCTTTTCCGCCAGTGTGTGTCCAGCCTCTTTCAATCGAGCAACCAGCACCTTACCCGAGGTGTCATCTTCCTCGGTACGGGTATCGGAAACGGTGAGTACGGCAATCTTCAGGGGGATAAATTCACGTTGTTTTTTAGAGGTGGTCATTGGAGACTCGCGGGTGGCTGGGAGAAAAACTGGGTGGCAGTATAACGTTCCTGATCAACGGAGAAAATGACTCTCTCGGCGTGGCTTGCTCAGAACGTCGGTGTGGTGAGTCTGTTATACTGCGCGCACTTTTTTACGCACATACGCTACAGATAAGGTGGAGAACATCATGGCACAAGCAAGCGCACGACACATTCTGGTATCCAGTGAAGAACACTGCCAGAAACTGAAAGAGGAAATTGAAGCCGGTGCCGATTTTGGCGAGATGGCCAAACAGCATTCCAGCTGCTCTTCGGGCGCTATTGGCGGTGATTTGGGTTCTTTTCGCCCGGGTCAAATGGTGCCGGAATTTGATGCTGTAGTGTTCAGTGCCGAGTTGAATACGGTGCAAGGCCCGGTCAAAACCCAATTTGGTTTTCATCTACTGGATGTGACTAGCCGCGAGGATTAAATGACGATCAGCATAGCGCGCCGACCTGCGCGCCCCCCGTCCTTCTCTACCGCAGACAATTTGCACCCGGTGTTGGCACGAGTCTATGCGCAACGGGGCATAGAATCCGCGCAACAGCTGGAACGCGGTCTGGCGCATTTGTTGCCGATTGGGCAACTGAAAGGCATTGAACAGGCGGCGGAGATATTGGCCGAGGCGCTGACCTCGCAACAGCGTATCCTCATCGTTGGCGATTTCGATTGTGATGGCGCCACCTCTTCGGCATTGGCGGTACGTGCGCTGCACATGATGGGGGCCGAGGCGGTGGACTATCTGGTGCCTAATCGTTTCGAATACGGCTACGGGCTGACGCCGGAAATCGTCGCCGTTGCCGCCGAGCGCAGCCCGGATTTAATCGTCACCGTCGACAACGGCATTTCCAGTATCGATGGCGTGGCGTCGGCCAACGGACGAGGCATCCGGGTGTTGGTAACCGACCATCACTTGCAAGGCTATGAGCTGCCTGCGGCGGCGGCCATCGTCAATCCCAATCAGCAGGGCGATGAATTTCCCAGCAAAAACCTGGCCGGTGTCGGGGTGATTTTTTATGTGATGCTGGCGCTGCGGGCGGTGTTGCGTGAGATGGGCTGGTTTGAAGAACAGGACATGGCAGAGCCTAATTTGGCCGAGCTGCTGGATCTGGTGGCGCTGGGCACGGTGGCCGACGTGGTGCCACTGGATCACAACAATCGTATTATGGTAGGGCAGGGACTGGCGCGCATCCGCGCCGGAAAATGCAGCGCGGGCATTTCGGCGTTGATCTCGGTGGCCAAGCGCAATCAGTCGGGCCTGGCTGCCACGGACTTGGGCTTTGCACTGGGGCCACGACTCAATGCCGCGGGTCGGTTGGATGACATGTCGCTGGGCATCGAGTTGCTGCTGACGGACGATGCGGGCTACGCCACCGAGCTGGCGCAGCGCCTCGATAGTCTCAATCATGAACGTCGCGTCATTGAAAATGAAATGAAAGACGAGGCCATGCTCATTTTGGATGAGATGGAGCTGGAGGCCTCCGCTGAAAACGGTGCCGACCTGCCCGTGGGTCTGTGTCTGTTCGAGCCTCACTGGCATCAGGGCGTCATTGGTATTCTCGCCTCGCGCATCAAAGACCGTTTGCATCGGCCGGTGATCGTATTTGCCAGTGGAGGGACCCAGGCGGACGATGGCAGTATCAAGGGTTCGGCGCGTTCCGTGCCGGGCTTGCACATTCGTGATGTACTGGATGCGGTGGCCACAGCGCATCCAGGCTTGCTAAACAAATTTGGTGGTCATGCCATGGCTGCAGGCATGAGTCTGGCGCGGGCCGATTTCGAGCGTTTTAGCGAGGCCTTCGATGCCGAAGTACGCCGCCACCTCGGCCCGCAAGACCTGCGTCGCGAAATTCTCAGCGATGGGGAACTGATGGGTGATGAACTGAATCTGGAACTGGCCGAGACCCTGCGCGCGGGTGGCCCTTGGGGCCAGGGTTTCCCCGAACCGCTGTTCGACGGGGTGTTTGAGCTGGTGAACAAACGCATCGTCGGCGACAAACATCTAAAACTGGTGCTGCGTTTCGCGGGCAGTGGGCAGAGCATCGATGCCATCGCCTTTAATACTGTCGATGATGATTGGCCTGTGGATGTGAAACAGGTGGAGCTGGCCTATCGTCTGGATGTGAATGAATTTAACGGCAAACGTAGCGCGCAGTTGATGGTGGAGCATATCGAGCCGGTTTGAATTTTTCGTTTCATCTTTAATAACAGTTAGCGGAAATAACAATTAGCAGGAATGACGAAATATTCCGCCTGTTGTAGAATAGCCCGGTTTTTGCCCGTCTTGGTTCTTATCGTAAACAAGGTTTAACACACATGCTCGAAATCAGTCTCATCAACTCCCGCATCAAAGACATGCAAGGGCGCGCCGACGTCCTGAGGGGGTATCTTTGACTACGATACCAAGTGTGAGCAACTAGACGAAGTTATCCGCGAGCTGGAAGTTCCTGAAGTCTGGAATGATCCAGAACGCGCCCAATCGCTGGGTAAAGAACGTGCGTCGCTGGAGCTGGTGGTCAACACCATTCGCAACATGGACAGCAACTTGGGCGAGGCCGGTGATTTGCTGGAAATGGCCGCGGAGGAAGACGACCAGGAAACCGTGGATGCGGTGGTGGCCGATCTCGACGAACTCGAAGCGCAACTCGCCAAGCTGGAATTCCGCCGTATGTTCTCCAACGAGATGGATCCCAATAATGCCTATCTCGATATTCAATCCGGCTCCGGTGGCACTGAGGCGCAAGATTGGGCGGAGATGATCCTACGCATGTATCTGCGCTGGGGCGAAGCGCATGGTTTTAAAACCGAATTGGTGGAAGCCTCGGCCGGTGACGTGGCCGGGATCAAAAGCGCCACCATTCACTTCGCGGGTGATTATGCCTTTGGCTGGTTGCGTACTGAAACCGGAGTGCATCGTTTGGTGCGTAAATCTCCATTTGATTCCGGTGGGCGACGACATACTTCGTTTGCCTCGGTGTTCGTCTCACCAGAAATAGATGACGATATTGAAATTGATATTAATTCCGCTGATTTGCGAATTGATGTGTACAGGGCTTCTGGTGCCGGTGGTCAACATGTTAACCGTACCGAGTCCGCGGTACGCATCACTCACAACCCCACAAACATCGTGGTACAGTGCCAGAACGATCGCTCGCAGCATAAAAACAAGGCGGCGGCGATGAAACAACTGAAGGCCAAACTGTACGAGCACGAGATGCAAAAACGCAATGCCGAGCAGCAAGTCGTTGAAGACAATAAAGCCGATATTGGTTGGGGCAGTCAGATTCGTTCTTACGTTTTGGATCAATCGCGCATCAAGGATTTACGCACTGGGGTGGAAACAGGGAACACACAAGCCGTGTTAGACGGTGATCTGGATCAGTTTATTGTGGCAAGTTTAAAGTCTGGGCTTTAAGGGCAGGCGAAAGAGAAACGTGGTGGTTTTTTATAGTGTTATTCCAGCTTTTATTGGAATGATGAAAAACAAATTTATTGTAGAGAAGATGTGAATGTCAGAACAAAAAAATCCTGTACAAAATACAGAGCAAAAAACGCAAAGCGCCGAAGATACCAATGCCCTGATTGCCCAACGTAAAACAAAACTGGCAACGTTGCGCGAGGCTGGCAATCCTTTTCCCAATGATTTCCGCCGCGATGCCATGGCCGGTGAATTAGCCGCTAAATACAGTGAGACGGACAACGATACATTCGATGCGGAACCGGTACGGGTTAAAATCGCAGGTCGCATGATGAGTCGACGTATTATGGGTAAAGCCAGCTTTGCGCATTTGCGTGACATGTCTGGCCAGATTCAATTGTTTGTGACGCGCGATGTGTTGCCTGAAAATTTTTACAATCAGCAATTTAAAAAATGGGATATTGGTGACATTATCGCTGCCGAGGGGCTGCTGTTCCGCACCAAGACGGGCGAGCTATCGGTGAAGGTGGATGATATTCGTTTGCTGACAAAATCGCTGCGCCCGTTACCGGAAAAATGGCACGGTCTGGCCGATCAGGAAACCAAGTATCGTCAACGCTACGTAGATCTGATCATGAACGAAGCGACGCGTACCACCTTCCGAGTGCGTTCGCAGGTGGTGGAGTATATGCGCCGCTTTCTGTTGGATCGTGACTTTATGGAAGTGGAAACACCCATGATGCACGTAATTCCCGGTGGTGCCACGGCGCGCCCTTTTGTGACGCATCACAACGCGCTGGATATGGGCTTGTATTTGCGCGTGGCGCCAGAGTTGTATCTCAAGCGTCTGGTGGTAGGTGGCTTTGAGCGGGTGTTTGAAATTAACCGTAACTTCCGCAATGAGGGTCTGTCCACGCGCCACAATCCTGAATTCACTATGGTGGAGTTTTATCAGGCTTACGCGGATTATAAAGACTTGATGGATCTCACCGAAGAAATGCTGCGTGGCATGGCGCAGGAAATTCACGGCACCACGGTGTTGCCGTATCAGGGTGACGAATACGATTTTGGGAAACCCTTTCAACGCATGACGATTGTGGAATCCATTCTTCATTTTAATTCTGATTTAACGTTAGAAAATTTGCAGACTCCGGAAGCTGCGCGCAAGGTGGCTGAAGCCTTAAACATTCCGCTCAAAGACGGCTATGGTTTGGGTAAGGTGCAAATTGAAATTTTTGAAAAAACCGTTGAGCACAAACTCAAAGACCCGACCTTTATTACCGCGTACCCTACTGAGGTGTCGCCACTGGCACGGCGCAGTGACGAAAATCCCTTTGTCACTGATCGTTTTGAATTTTTTGTTGGCGGCCGTGAAATCGCCAATGGTTTTTCCGAACTGAATGACGCCGAAGATCAGGCTGAGCGTTTCCAAAAACAGGTGGAAGAAAAAGAAGCCGGTGACGATGAAGCCATGCATTACGATGAAGATTATATCGTGGCCCTGGAATACGGTATGCCGCCCACCGCAGGGCAGGGCATCGGTATTGATCGGCTGGTGATGTTGTTTACCGACTCGCCATCTATTCGTGACGTGTTGTTGTTTCCGCACATGCGGCCGAAGAAGCCTTCATAAACTCAACGGCGCGTTCTTGTATGCCATTAAAAAGGCAGGTGATTAACCTACCTTTTTAATGGCTAAATGCGGATATTTTCAGGTGTTATTTCTTTTTGGCTTTTATGGGCTCTGGATTGCCATACATTTTGTTGATATCCAGGGATCTGGGCGTGTTCCAGGCAAGACCGGAATTTTTCCAACCATTTATGGTGCGTTTGCCTTTGTCCGCCCCATTCTTAATGCTGTCACCTTCAAAGCCTTCAAACATATTGTAGACATTGGTGTAGCCTGCCTTTGCAAGTTTATTGGCGGCTTTGGCGCTACGAATTCCGGAACGGCACATCAGAATAATGGCGTCGGATTTGTTTAGGCCTTTGGCCTTTAGGCGTTCGGCCACATCTGCGACAAAGTTTTTGTTCGATATCATTCCAAACTGTTTCTTTTTCATGTGCCATTTACGGGTATCTGCAAATTTTAAAGGGACATTGGCATCAGCCACAGTTGGTGTCCCGGTAAAATTGACTTCTATCGGGTCTCGCACATCCAGAAACAGTGTGCGATTTCCATCTTTTTGCATGTGCTCATAGGCCTCGGCCGGGGTGTAGTACAGCGCAAGCGTGGTACGTTTTTTCTTTGGAATATTTGCCGGGTCTGCGGCAAAGGTGCTGCCCACCACACATAAACTTATCCACAATACGTGAAGTAAACCGAGCTTTAACATTGCTATCTCCCTGTGATACAACACCGCTATTGAGTCTATCAGATGCTCAGGTTAGTTGAGAACGGGAGATTTATCTATGAGCGCTTCTTGATTAACAGATACACGTCTGTTGGCTGGCTCAGTGGGTTAACAGTTTCACAATCTCTGCAATTTCTTCCCGTGCTTCTTCCAGAGTGGCGATGCTGTCTTCCGGACTGATGCCGATTTTTTTGAAGGCGGGCACAGCGGTCCAATCGGCTTGTGTCAGTCGGTGGTTTTTACCTGCGTAGCTCAAAAGGTTGGCGATGGTTACGATGTCGGTGATGTCCAGCTGCTCGGAGTTGCGGCTGAGGTTCTCGTGTTCCGCGACAGCGGAGATCAGTTCGGGGGCAAAGCGCCAAGTTTGTACGATGACTTTTCCTAATACGGTGTGCAATTTTTCATCCAAGGTGTCCAACAGGGCAGAATTATTGGCGAGTACGCTGTTGTTTTCCACTTTGGCGATTATCGGCAATTTCCCAATATCGTGAATCAGTCCGGCGAGCATGGCTTCGTCAGGATTGAGCGCGGTAAATCGATGGGCGAGTACATGGCTGATGGCCGCGACGTGGGCACTGTGATTCCATAAGACCGCGATGCGTTTTTTGAGTGCGTTGTGCTTGGTGTGAAACAATCGACAGACTAGGAAAGAGGTGGCGATGTTGCGCACCATGGCCATGCCGATGCGGGTAATGGCGGCCTGCACGTTCTCCACGGGTGTGGCCGCCCGCACCAGCGGACTATTGGCGACTTGTAACATGTGCGCGGAGAGGGCCACGTCGGTGCTGACGATCTTGGCGATGTCTTTGGCCGTAGAGTTGGGGTTGTCGATGACATCGTTAATCTTCATCGCCACCGCCGGCAGTGTCGGTAGCATCAAGCGATTGGCTTTCAGGTCGGCCAGAATATTTGCAATTAATCGATCCACACCCACATCCTTTATTGTCCTTTCGCTGGCGACGCGTCCTAGATGGCCGTTCAACAACTCGTTTCCAACAACCTGTTTCCAACCACTGATCGTGAAGCCGAGCTTGAGTTTATTGTTCTTCGGTTAACATATACGGCAGTTCCAGCAATTTCAGTAGGGCGCCATCGGTATCGTGCAAGCGCAATGTCCGTTCCTCGGCACTACTGATCTCGATGACGGCCAGTAAATCTGTACCGCCCTCCGGGTTGCTTTGGGCACGCACCACTTTACCGACCCCCTGGCCAGATGTTGAACCTTCGGCAAAAAGGGCGTTACCGGGTGTTACTGTCGCTTCGTCGTCGGTGTGGGCGATGAACATGCGGCGTTTGAGTTTTCCCAGGTAATGCATGCGGGCGACGATTTCCTGACCGGGATAACAGCCTTTTTTGAAACTCAGCGCATTGATGCCTTGCAGGTTGATCATCTGCGGGACAAAGGCCTCCTGGGTGTCGGCGAGAACTTCGGGAATCGCGGCATGAATCTCCAATAATTCCCAGCTGCCGTCGCCCACCGGTGTTGCCTGGGCGCTGAGATTTCCCCAAAGTGGAATGAGATTTGTGGCTTCGCCGATGATCTCAAAGCGTGTGCCGGGTTGCACGCAGACGATGCTCAGACCGTTGCTTTGAGTGACGGTGTCCGCCACGGTCGGAACGGCATCAAGCCAGTGGCTGAGTCGTTGCTGTGCATCAGGGCCAGCAAAACCGATGCGCATTAACGTGTCGCTGACATCTTCCAGAGTTACTTTGGACATCATCACATACATGCGCAGTCGCTTGAGGGTGGGTTCAAGAATTTCCTGAGGCAACCGCAAGTAGTAACAGTCTTCGCGTTGAAATAGGCGGAAGAAAGCCAGAATACGGCCCTTCGGGGTGCAGTAGGCGTTGAGCTGACTTTGAGTGGGAGAGACGTTGTGAACGTCGTTGCAAAACTGATTTTGCAGGAAGTTTTGCGCGTCGGCACCAGTGGCACTTAACAGGCTGTAATGGGAGAGGTCACAGAGAATGTGGGTGTCACCGTTTGTTAACGTTGCCAGTGCAGCGCGTTTTTCATCGAGCACA
Organism: uncultured Ectothiorhodospiraceae bacterium; assembly: GCA_964401355.1. Taxonomy (GTDB): domain Bacteria; phylum Pseudomonadota; class Gammaproteobacteria; order SZUA-152; family SZUA-152; genus SZUA-152. The sequence goes on from CAYNYJ010000063.1 coordinate 12,885, forward strand.
TGGCTGGCGTCGTCACCGAAGTGAGTGACGCGGCCATCCTGCCAATGGGCTGTTTGGGAAGTCAGGAATTCTGTCCAGATAGTATGAGTCATGTTTTTATTGGTTGACCTAAGGTGTTGATTTAAATTGTCGATCTATTTATTGACCTGAGAAAAGTATCGGCTAATGATAGCGAATATTGTTTCAGCTCGTAACTGTTTCAGCTTGTAACATTGAATGATGAATAGTTTTTGTCTGCGTAACTTGCCACTGGGTGATTGATGAATACGACTGATAATAGACCGGTCTATCTTAACCTGTTGAAAATTCGCCAGCCGGTGACGGCGGTGCTTTCCATTTTTCATCGTATTTCGGGTGTCATTATGGTGTTGGTATTGCCCGGGTTTGTCTATTTGTTGAGTTTATCCCTTAGTGATCAAGCGGGCTTTGAGCAGGTGAGTGGATGGTTGACGAGCCTTGCCGTTAAGAGTCTGGCCGTTTTCCTGGGGTGGGCGTTGATACACCATATGTTGGCGGGCATTCGTTTTATATTACTGGATTTTGATCTGGGTATTGAACGCGCAATTGCCCGTCAGACCGCCTGGTTGGTGCATGTGCTGGCCGCGATTGCGACGCTGTCGCTCGCAGGGTGGTTGTTTTGAGTTGGCGCGCGTCTTCTGGCCTACGCTCCTGGTTGCTACAACGGCTGACGGCGGTTTACATCCTGCTTTTTCTGGTGGTGTTTGCGGGACTTTGGAGTGGACAGACGATCACCTTTGAAACTTGGCATGCGTGGGTGGCACACCCGGCGGCCAATGTTGCACTGTTGTTGTTTATTTTTGCATTGCTGACCCATGCCTGGATTGGTGGCCGTGATGTGCTGATGGATTACGTGACATCGGTCGTCATACGATATGTGCTGCTCGTGGGTTTCGCGTTGAGCTTGTTGGTTCTGGGGGTGTGGAGTTTGCGTATTGTATTGCTGGTCAGTGAAGGAAGCAGCACCGTATGAATATCGAACGGCGGCAGTTTGATACTCTGGTGATTGGTGCGGGTGGCGGGGGTTTACGCGCCGCCTTGCAGATGTCCGAAGCTGACGGCAAGGTGGCGGTGGTCTCGAAAGTATTTCCCACCCGTTCACACACCGTGGCGGCGCAGGGTGGCATGAATGCCGCGCTGGGCAATGTGATGCCGGATAGCTGGCATTGGCATATGTACGACACGGTTAAGGGCAGTGATTATCTGGGTGACCAAGATGCCATTGAATACATGTGTCGCGCCGCCGCACATTTGGTGATTGAGCTGGAACATGCCGGGGTGCCTTTTTCCCGTTTGGCCAATGGCAAGATTTATCAGCGGGCCTTTGGCGGGCAGAGTCAGAACTTTGGGGGCGAACAAGCGGCGCGCACCTGTGCCGCCGCAGACCGTACCGGTCATGCGATTTTGCACAGTCTTTATCAACAGAACATTCGCGCCAAAACTCATTTCTTCGACGAATATTTTGCCATCGATTTACTCAAGGATGACGACGGATTCATTCTTGGTGCGGTGGTGTTGTGCATCGAGACCGGTGAGCCGTTGATCATCGAAGCAAAAACGACATTGATTGCGACTGGCGGTGTGGGGCAGTTGTTCCGCACTAATACCAATGCGCGTATTAATACCGGTGATGGCATCGCCATGGCTTTGCGCGCCGGTATTCCGGTGCAGGACATGGAATTTTTTCAGTTTCATCCCACCGGCATCGCCGGCAAGGGCATGCTGATTACCGAAGGTGTGCGCGGCGAAGGCGGGTATCTGGTCAACAAAAACGGTGAACGTTTCATGGAACGTTATGCACCCCACGCCAAGGATCTGGCCAGCCGCGACGTGGTGAGTCGCGCCATCGCCATCGAAGTACGCGAAGGTCGTGGTTGCGGCCCCCATGCCGATCACGTGATGCTTAAACTGGATCACCTTGGTTCGGATGTGATTAAAAAACGCCTGCCGGGGATTCGAGATATGGCCATGACCTTTGCCCATGTGGATCCCATTGAGGAGATGATTCCGGTATTCCCCACCGCTCATTATACTATGGGTGGGATTCCTACTAATCGTTATGGACAGGTGGTGGTGCCATTAGCGCAAAGTGCCGAAGAAGAAATTCCGGGCCTGTACGCGGTGGGTGAATGCGCCTGCGTTTCGGTACACGGCGCTAACCGTTTAGGTGGCAATTCCCTGTTAGATATCGTGGTTTTCGGGCGCGCTGCGGGTAATCACATTATCGAATTCCTCAAGGAAAACCGTTATCACCGACGACTTAGCGAGCATAGTGTTGAGCAGGCATTGAGTCGCATCGCGCGTTGGGATCAGAACGGTGAGGGTGAATCTGTTGATCGCCTGCGTGATGAATTACAAGGAGAAATGGAAAAATATTGCGGGGTTTTCCGCAGCGAAGAAATATTAACGGAAGGTGTTGATAAAATCAGGGCGCTGGTAGCGCGGGTGAAGGATGCTCGTCTGCATGATCACAGCAAGATATTTAATACTGCGCGTATTGAAGCGCTGGAGCTGGAAAATCTCATGGAGCTGGGACTTGCCACCATCGAATGTGCACTGGCCCGTCAGGAAAGTCGTGGCGCACATTCGCGGGTGGACTATCCTGACAGAGATGATGAACGCTGGATGAAACACAGCCTCTACCATGCTGACGGCCAGATTGAATATAAACCGGTGCGTACCAAGCCGATGACGGTCGACAGCTTTCCGCCAAAACCACGTGTGTATTAAGGAGCTTTCCGCAAGGAACCCTCTATAGAAGGAATAATGTCATGCGATTCTTGATTCACCGCTATAATCCCGAAGTCGACAAACAACCGCGTATGCAGGAATACACGGTGGATGGTTTTGAGCCGGGCGAAATGTTGCTGGACGCCTTGTTTCGCATCAAGGAGCTGGATGACAGTCTGAGTTTCCGGCGTTCCTGCGGCGAGGGCGTGTGCGGTTCTGATTCGATGAATATTAATGGTCGTAACGGACTCGCCTGCATCACTCCGCTGGAATCACTCAAGGAGCCGGTGGAAGTTCGGCCGATGCCGGGTTTGCCCATCATTCGAGATTTGGTGGTGGATATGCGTCAGTTTTTTCATCAGTACCGTTCCGTTAAACCCTGGCTGACGGTGCATGATCCCGAGCCAGAGACGGAATATTTGCAGACACCGGAGCAGCGTGATCAACTTGATGGGCTGTACGAATGTATTTTGTGCGGAGCCTGTTCGACGGCCTGCCCCTCATTTTGGTGGAATCCGGATAAATTTCGCGGCCCGGCGGCCTTGTTGCAGGCCTGGCGTTTTCTCGCTGACAGTCGCGACCAAGCCACTGCCGAGCGTCTCGAAGAACTTGAAGGTGCCTATCGTTTGTTCCGTTGCCACAGCATTATGAACTGTGTGGATGTTTGTCCCAAAGGGCTCAATCCTACTCGGGCGATTGGCAACATTAAGAAAATGATGTTGAAACATCTGGCGTGATACCAATTAAAGTTATGCATTGTGCCGATAATTCAGAAAGCGATGTTGAGCTTCGCGTGAAAGACCCACATAAAAAAAGACGCATCCGCTGGCAATGTCGTCGCGGCATGCTGGAACTGGATGCGATGTTGCAAGGATTTCTTGATTGGGGATACGATGCGCTGGCTGAAAATGAGCATGCTCATTTTGAAAATCTGTTAAACTGTCACGACAATTTGCTCCTCGAATATCTAATGGGGCGAACTGTTCCCGTTGATCCGGATATCGCAAATGTCGTCACCAAAATACGCGCAGCCGCTCAGGCTGCAACCTAAGATCTCTCGAATTCTGACTGGCTTGCTGACTGTGGGTCACCTTGGTGCCATTGCGGTACTGTTTCCTTTGGATTTTTCCATGCTCATTAAACTCGTTATCGCTGCGGTGTTAGTGGTGAGCCTGCTTGTTGCGTTGCGGAAACAGCCGGGTAGTGTGGGTGAGGGGGATGTCCACAAACTCACTTGGAGCGCTGATGGTGAGTGGCTGCTGGAAACCACCGGGGGAGAATTGATAACGGCAACATTACATGAATCGACTTATGTACACCCGTGGCTGGTGGTATTAAATTTTCGCCAGGAAAATAAACGTGGCCTGTTGTCGGTGGTGCTGGTTCCCGATGCACTGGATGCCGAGACGTTCAGGGAATTACGTGTGCGCTTGAAGGTGGCTGGAAATTCAGAACTATCGGATTAAATTTTTGTGTGTCGTCAGGCAATGACAAAATAGAAAAAAGGGGACACTGAATGTGTCCCCTGTGAGTGATTCGTACCGACGGCATAAGGCTATATCGATGTTGATTTCCTCCGACGAATCACTAATGCGATTAGCCCGATACCCATGAGCAGCATCGTTCCCGGTTCCGGCACAGTGACGCGAGAAGAAGAAATAGGTTCAAGATTCGGATTGAACCAGATCATCTGATTGTTCACTACGCCGGAGATTCCGTGAGTGAGCGAACTCTCCAGGATGACACCGTTCCCCGCACCATCACCAAACCCGACGGCAGCGGGCGTACCGCCAAAGCCGTTGATTCCTCCGCTGGCGTCACCGGTCTCCCATTCCATGGTATTCCAGAAGAAACCGATATTGCCCTCGCCAACCGGCACAACATAATCCGAACCTCGAAGGACGAGCTGGAAGCTGTTTAGCAAGTCAGCGTTAGAGTTGTAGTATCCGACCTGATCCCAGGTGACAATAATCTGATCTGCAATATCATTTCGCAGATACATCAAGCCACTGTTCACGTTGCGCGTATCAACATCACCAAAAAACGGTGAGATAATGGGCTGGGCAGCTCCCTGAGGACCCGTGGGCGTGAAGCTGGAAATGCCAGCGGTAAAACTGATATTACCATTATTGTTGGCCCAGAATTCACTGTAGGTATTGCCGAAGAAATCCAGCGTAAATCCGAGACTGATGGGACCGCTGAAGCCATCATCATTCCGGGAGTTGCCGACATTCGCGCCCGATCCTCCGCCGGTCATGATTAAGGCCGTTCCAATACCACCACCGATGGTGTCAGTATAGTACTGGGTTGATGTTGCCAGTGCGCTGTCGGGAATAGTGATGATGGCAGCCTGTACTGATAGCCCAGTAGTGAATGCCACTATTATCGTTATCAAGTCACTGCTGTCCCGTTAACTTTCACAGCAATACCAACTGATTATCGGCATGCCT
>CAYNYJ010000064.1:0-17855 GCA_964401355.1 uncultured Ectothiorhodospiraceae bacterium
TTTCCGGCGTATGCCGGAATCCAGTGGTCGCCTAAGAGCGCCTACTTTTGGTGGTGAAACCCCTGGACACCGGCCTTCGCCGGTGTGACGCGGTGATATTAATACCCCGTCCCTTGGGGCGGGGATGTTTATTGGTTGTTAATCCGCTTGCACAAACCCTGGCCATAACTGATTTTTCTTATCCACGGTAATGATTCCTTCGTCACGAAGGTGACGTAAATCGCGCTGTCGAGTTTTGTTGGTGAGTTTCAGATACAGCGCCTGATACCACGGGGCACGCTGTAGCTGGGCCAATGGCAGCGGTTTTCCGGTGGCCAGAATCTGACTGACGATGGCGTATTGGCGGGCATTGATTTGCTTGTCGTCGTGGCGGTGTTTGATGTCGTTCTCGAAAAGAATCATGTTGACGAGCTTGTTCACACGGGCGTGCAACTTGTTGAGGCTGGTTAACATTCCTTCGAGAAAAAATTGCACAAAAGGCGTATTCGAATGGTCGATACTTTTGCTTTTTCGACAAGTGTTGAATAACGTGAAATAGTCATCAATGTTGTCGAAGTAATAACCTGCCTGAGCAAAGGGCGCGTAGCGATAGCCCTCTGCTTGCAGCAGGGTGGCCTCGATCACCCGGCCGACGCGACCATTGCCGTCCCAGAAAGGGTGGATGAGCTCGTAGTAGTAATGCACGAGCGGTGCGCGGATAAGGGCGGGTATGCCTTGTTTCTTGAGTTGTTGATTCCAGGCCAGTAACTGATCCAGCAGCAAACGAATGTCATGGCCGTATTGAGGCGGTTTGTAGCGTCCGCCGTGGGCTTGGTCGCCGACGTGGGTAATAATGTGTTTATCGTTATCGCGTAACAGACCGGGTTTATTGCGTTCGTGAGGAATGTTTTCAGTGATGGCACGATGAATGTTGCAGATAAAATCCAAATCCAAACACCCGTCCGGGTTTGTCGCAGCCTGACGCGAAAGACCATAGGCGGCTTTGATATTGACCGCGCGGCGTTGCTCAACGTCCTGTATGTCGGCGGGGTTGAGGTCCAGCGCGAGCTGGGTTTCCTCTTCCGAGAGCGTACCACCTTCAATGCTGTTGGTGCCGTAAACGCTGGTGGCGATAACTTCCTTTTCCAGACGATTGGCGACTTGCGCGAGCGGGGAATCGCGAAAGCGTTCATGGGCATCCGATACGCGTAGAAACAGCGTTTCCAGGGAAGGAAAGTCGATTCCCAGTTGAAAGGTAAACGGGCCGAATCGATCTGTTTCAATACGAATCGTGTGTTCGGGGAATATGAATGGCACTGAAAATGTCCCTGATAATGTCTGCCTATATTGAGGCTATATTAGTTAATAAACAGATGGTTAGCAATTATTTTCGGTATTTATGTCAGGAATTATGTCGCTATTTTAGCGCCCTTTAAATGGTGTTTCGCCGGAGCCGCTGCTCAATCCCCTTAACCCCCGCCGGCCTTTTTCCGCAGCATGCCATACCGCGCGTTCAAATCTCGCGCTCCCAAATACCCCGGTACGATGGCTTCGATGGAAGCGGGTTTGATATCAAACACGGCAGGGAATGATGATTTACACAGGCTGTTTACTCGCGTTGATAAGAAATTGTCACGCGAAAAAGGTGTGCCAGGCAGGCGCTCCATGACCAGACCCTGCCACCAGGACAGACGATCCCCCAAGCTGATGATGCGGCGTTGATGTCCACTGAGTTTGGCGATGTACTCCACCAGTTCCCGCAAACTGTAGGGGCTGGGGCCGCAGAGTTCGTAGCTTTGGCCGAAGGTGGCGGCGTTGTTGATGGCGCGTACAAAGGCCTCGGCCACGTCTTCCACATAGACTGGGGCGAAGCGGGCGTTGGCGCAGGCCAGCGGAAAGAGGCCGGGGCTGAGGGCCAATAGCTGGGCGAAGCGGTTGAAGAACTGGTCGTCGGGGCCAAAGATCACCGAGGGCCGGAAGGCGGTCACGTGGATGTCCGTGGCAGCCAATGCGGCGATTTCGGCTTCGCCTTTGCTGCGCAGATATTGGCTGGGGCCGTGTTGCGCGTCGGCTTTGAGGGCGCTCATGTGCAGCAGGCGGTTTACGCCGACGGCCTGGCAGGTATCGATGATGTGCTGGCTGAGGGTAACGTGGACGCGTTGAAAGTCACCGCGGCGGCGTTCGTTGAGGATGCCCACCAGGTTGACGACGACGTCCATGCCGCGCAGTTGCGCGCGCAGGGCATCGTCGTCAAAAATGTTACATTCGACCAGGGTCAGGTTGGGTAGCACCAGCAGTTCCCGGTGTGCTTCCCGGCGGCGAGTGAGCACCCGTACTGCGTATCCGGCCTTGTCCAAACGCGCAGCGAGGTGGCATCCGACAAAACCGCTGCCGCCAATGAGGCAAATGCGAGGGGTCGTCATGGTTTTTGGGCTCCGTTGAAAATCGTCGAAAGAGACTACCATTATCGGTTACAGTGTTGGAAATGGAAGCGCGATTTAAGCGCGTGAAGCGGCCCACTTTTGAGGAAATTTATGGCCTATCAAACCACCAATCCGGCCACCGGCGAACGGCTGGCGAGCTTCGAATCGTGGACGGCCGCGCAGCTGGAAGCGACGCTGGCGCAGGTCAGTGTCGCCACGCCGCTCTGGGCTGCGACAGCGTTGGCTGAGCGCTGCCGTTTGCTTCAGAAACTGGCCGAATTATTGCGTGCTCAAAAAGAATCTCTCGCCCAGTTGGTGACCCTGGAAGTGGGCAAGCTGATCGGCGAATCCCGTACCGAGGTGGAAAAGTGCGCCCAAGGTTGTGAATATTATGCCGCGCAGGCGCCGACCTTTCTCGCCGATGAACTCATCGATACGGACGCCGGCAAAAGCCTGGTGGCCTATCAGCCCTTGGGCACCGTGTTGGCGGTGATGCCGTGGAATTTTCCGCTGTGGCAGGTGTTCCGGTTTATCGCGCCGACCCTGGTGGCGGGTAATACCGGCCTGCTCAAACACGCCTCCAATGTGCCGCAGTGCGCGCTGGCGATCGAGCGATTGGTGCGGGAGGCGGGTTTTCCCGAGGGAGTGTTTCGCAGCCTGATGATCGATGCTCGTGAGGTGGCGGGGGTGATCGCAGATGACCGGGTGCAGGCCGTTACCCTTACCGGCAGCGAACCGGCGGGTCGATCGGTGGCGGCGACCGCCGGTCAGCATCTCAAAAAGAGTGTGCTGGAATTGGGCGGCGCGGATGCCTTTGTGGTGCTGGCAGATGCCGACCTCGAATTCACCGTGCAACAGGCCGTAGTTTCGCGTTTTCTGAATTGCGGGCAGAGTTGCATTGCCGCCAAACGGTTCATTGTGGTGGAGGCCATCGCCGATGAATTTGTGGCGCGCTTCGCGGCGGCGGCGGGGGTGTTGTGCGGGGGAGACCCCGCGAATCAACAAACCAGCTTGGCGCCCATGGCGCGCAGCGATTTGCGGGATGAATTACACGCCCAGGTGCAGGCCAGTCTCGTCGCCGGGGCGAAAAAGGTGATTGGCGGTGAGCCGGTGGATGGCCCCGGGGCTTTTTATGCCGCGACCATTTTGGATCATGTCGCGCCGGGTATGGTCGCTTACGAGCAGGAATTGTTCGGTCCGGTGGCGTCGGTAATTCGGGTTGCCGATGAAACCGCTGCGCTGGTGGTGGCCAATGGTTCGCGTTTTGGTTTGGGGGGCAGCGTGTGGACGAAAGACACATCACGGGGTGAGCGCTTTGCGCGGCAAATGCAGTGCGGTGCGGCCTTCGTCAATGGCATGGTAAAGAGTGATCCGCGCCTGCCCTTTGGCGGCGTCAAGGCCTCGGGTTATGGGCGCGAGTTATCACACCATGGTCTGCGCGAATTTGTGAACGCCAAGACGCTGTGGATTAAGTAAGTCGGTATGACGCAACACGAGGGCCAACAGGATCGTCAACAACAGACTGATACTGTCAGATCTTCATTAGGCGAGACACCGGCACTGGATCGTGCTGCATTTCAATGGCAGTTTCGAATTCTGATTGTTCTGGCGTGGATCATCCCGCCAGTGTTTGGGTTGGCATCCTTGCTGTACATTGAAATGTTGACTGTGGCGCAGATGACGGCGGTTCTCAGCACTCTGCCCCAGCCCAGCTTTGGCGTGTTGTCGCTGTTGCTAGCCCTGTGGTATTTCCAGCACTCCGTGTCTCCGGTGGCCGATTACGTGGGGGCGACGAATCTCCAGCAGCAGGAAAAATTGGCCGTTTTGGCGTTGGCTCGGGTAGAGGGTTTTCCGTGGCGCTTCTGGGGAGTGTTTCTGGCTTATTTGCTGATTGCGCCGGTGACGGTGATTTACAGCGCAGAACACTACAGCGATTTTGTCGCCCAGCCGGAGGACTGGTTTCGTATCAATCTGGTGGCGCTAACGGTGTCGATTATCGTCGGTCTGCCGATTTTTTTCAGGCTTTTTGATTTGTTTGGTCTTGTCTTGCAGCCTCTGCGCCTGGAAAGACCCATCGTTTCCATTCGCACCCGTGTGTTTCTGATTGCCGTTTTGGTGCCCTTGCTGGTCGAAACCCTGCTGGTGCAGTACTACTGGACACGCACGGGCTATTTTACCACGGAGACCTTTATCGTCTGGTTGGGCTTGCAGGTCATGGCGCTGGCCGGTGCGCAGATTTTTATGCGCAGTTTTGGCCGCTCATTGCAGCCGTTGGAAGGAATGGTCGGGGGCACGCCTCCGGAACTGGGGCAGCAGCCCAGTTTACAGGCCTGTTCCACGGATGAGCTGGGGGTGCTGGCCGGACGTTACCGAGGTCTGTTGGAACACCTGCATGTGCAGGGGAAAACACTGGAAGTCGGCAATAGGGTGTTGCGCAGCGTCAATACCGCGACCAGTACCGGCGAGGCTTACGACAAGTTGATGGCCATTTGTTGTCAGGCCTTGGATGCCGACATTGCCTACATGGTGCTGCGTGATTCGGCGCAACGGAAATTACTGGCGGTTTCCGTGACGGGCTCAGCGTATCGTGCGGACGGACATTTTCGCCTGTCGCTGGATGAACCCTCGCTATTGGTGCACGCCTTCAACGAAGGGCGTTTGTTTGCAGTTGATGATGTCGCCAAGGACTCGCGCGTCAGCTCTCGTATCGTCAAACAATATGATCTGGGCTCGATGATCGCCGCGCCGCTGATCGCGGAAGGCGAGGTGATCGGTGCCATCGGTGCCAGCACTAAAGGCCGGACACGGCACTTTACGCAGCAGGATTGCGACATGCTGGGCTTGCTGGCACGCGAGGTCACGGTCGTGGTGCACGCACAGTCGTTGCAGGAGAAACGCCAACGGGCCGAGTCAGATTATCACCACGCGCGCGAGCTGGCCGAGGTGACCTTGCACGCTATCAGTGACGGCGTGGTGACCACCGATGAGAGTGGTGCGGTGGTCTACCTAAATCCGGTGGCCGAACAGTTTACCGGCTGGTCATCATCCGAGGCGCAGGGACGACCGTTGACGCAAGTGCTGCGTTTGGTGGACGACACAGGCGAGCCGTTGGTTGATCCTGTATTGCTTTGTTTGGAAGCGAATGAGCGTTTGAGTCTGCCCGGCCCGGTGACGTTGCTCAATCGCCAGGGTGACAAAGAGTTCGCGGTGGAGCTGCGACTGTCGCCGATTCGCGAGGCCAATGCGCAGCCGCGGGGCGTGGTGCTGATCTTCCACGACATGACTGATTTAACCATGTTGTCGCGCCGACTGACCTATCAGGCCAGCCATGATGCGCTTACCGGACTGATTAATCGTCACGAATTTGAGGCGCGCCTGGAACTGGCGATGGCGAATTGTCAGCAAAATGATCGCCAGCATGCGTTGTGTTATCTGGACCTGGATCAGTTCAAGGTGGTCAACAATATCTGTGGCTACGTGGCGGGTGATGAATTGCTGAAACAGCTGGCGGCGCGTTTTCGCGCCATGCTGCGTGAAGATGACGTGGTGGCCCGCCTGGGGGGTGATGAGTTTGGGTTGTTGATGGAAGATTGCTCGCTGGCCGAGGCGCAGGAGATAGCCAATAAACTATTGAAAATGGTGCGCGACTACCAATTCAGTTGGAAGGACAAGGTCTTCAATGTCGCCATCAGTTTGGGGCTGGTGCCGATCAGTGCCAGCAGTGGCAGCCTCACCGATGTGCTGAGTGCCGCCGATGCGGCCTGCTACCTCGCCAAGGATCGGGGCCATAATCGCCTGCATGTGTTTGAGCAGGACGATCTGTCGCTGACCCGGCATCGGGGTGAAATGCTCTGGCTGCAACACATCCGCGAGGCCTTGGATAATGACCGCTTTCAACTGTTTCATCAGCGCATTCAGCCTTTGGCGGATACGGCGAAAACCGAACAACACTACAGTGAAATATTGCTGCGTTTGTGCGGCGAAGACGGTGAGACCATCCTTCCCGGTCTGTTTTTGCCCGCAGCAGAGCGCTACCATTTGATGCCTGCTATTGATCGCTGGGTGGTCAGTCATGCCTTGCAATTGCTCAAATTGCAGGCTGCGCAATCGGTGTTCTATTCCATCAATCTCTCGGCGCAGTCCTTGTGTGAGACCAGCTTTCTTGAATTTGTGCTGGTGGAGCTGGCCGAGAGTGGGGTGGCGCCTGAGCGGGTGTGTTTCGAAATCACCGAAACTGCCGCCATTGCCAATTTGAATCGTGCCATGCGCTTTATCACCGAACTGAAAAAACGCGGTTGTCGTTTTGCCTTGGACGATTTTGGCAGCGGTCTGAGTTCTTTTAGTTACCTGAAAAACCTGCCCGTTGATTATCTGAAGATCGACGGGGTGTTCGTGAAAGATATCGACACCAATCCTATTGACCGCGCCATGGTGGAGGCGATTCATCGGATCGGCCATTTGATGGGCATTAAAACCGTGGCCGAGTTCGTTACCAGCAGCGCGGTGATGAAAGAGTTACAGGCTATCGGCGTCGATTACGGGCAGGGCTTTTATATCGCCAAACCGGTGCCGGTGCTGCTGGTTGATGACGATGCACAAACCGATGCGCAATGCTCGGAGTAATGATCGGCCGTTTCCCGTGGATGTTTTGTGACCTGTGCCTTGCTGGGGCTTTGGTGATGGTTTCGCTCTGAGTCGCGGTGTATTTGTTGTGCCAGCACTTTCTTCCGGGAGTGAAATGACTCTTCCCTAGCACGTTTATGACCTGTTCATAAATATGAGTTAAGAATATATTTAGATAAAAAACTGCAATTACCCCTAAAGAAACTAGAAGTTTTCCCGATATGAGCCCTGAATGTTAGGTGCGGATAATGTTCGGGCGCTTGAATGACAGACTTTCGAATAAGCCAATGTTTTGGCATCGAAATCTTCAGTTGGTCAACGGGATGTGGCTATAAATTTATTTATTTGGGGCGGTTCGCGCATCTGTCGTTATCGCTTAAGCAAATATATTAATCACTACGGGGTGAAATACATGTTTAAGAAAATCGTGATACCGGCCATTGCCGGTTTAGTCCTAGTGCCGGCCATTGCCAGCAGCACTACGTTAACGGAGTTGGAAGAACGTATCCTCAAGTTGGAAGATGAGAGCCTGATCTCTGTTGAAGGTATTTATGATATCAATACCCGGTCGGAAAGTCAGATGACCATTTCCGGTTATACGGATGTGGAGTTTATCTCCACCACTAAACCGGGTGGCATCGATGGTTTTCGTTTGCACCACATGAGCCTGTTTTTTGAAAAGAACATGGGTGATAGGTGGCGTTTTTTCACGGAAGTGGAATTTGAGGATGCCCCCAAGTTTGAGGGTACAGGGCCTGCGAATACACCCAAGGCCTTGCAGGGTAAGATCTTCCTGGAAGCCGTGAACATGACCTACCAGTGGAAACAGGAGGCGAACTTCCGTTTTGGTCGCATGTTCACCCCGGCCGGTATCTGGTCTGTGGATCACTTCCCCACCTTTGTGCCGACTCAGGATCGTCCGCAATTCATTCGTAAGATATTCCCGCAAAATGTGGATGGTGCGCAGGTTTTCGGGACCGTTGCCATGGGGTCTGCTTTTATGAGTTACAACCTGTATGTGGGAAATGGCCGCAGTGCGAATCCGGGTAAAACCGATGACAACAGCACCAAGTCCAAAGGGGCGAAATTGTCTTTTCTGTTTCCGCTGTTAAATCACTTTGATTTGGGTGTTAGTTATTACACCGATCCGCAGGATTCAAAGGTGTCGGGTGAAGAGCTTGTCGCGACGGGCTACCACGGCAAGGTCAAAGTGGGTCAAACTACTTTGCAGTTTGAGATGAATCAAGGGGAATGGGAGAGCGTGGAAGCCGAAGGTACTTATGTGCAGTTAATGTATGACTGGAATAAGTACACCTTTGGGGTGCGTACCGATAGCTATGATAAAGATTCGGCTGATTCTACAACCCTGTCGGAAGTGAGCAAAAACAGTATTTTTGCCAATTATCATGTCAATAAGAGTGTGACGCTGAAGATCGAATTCCATGCCATAGACAATGAAGACCCTGCCAAACCGGACTATGAGAAGACCGTCATCACGGTTGTGGGTTATCTTGGCAGCTAAACAGGAAACATAAAAAGGTGAAAAATATGAAATATATGAAGACATGCCTCAAAGGTTTGCTTGTCGGTCTCCTGTTGATGACTGGAACCGTCAGTGCGGTGCAGGCTGCGGATGTGGCGGTGATTGTGAATCGTTCCAACCCTGAGGCACTTACTATTGAGCAAATCAAAAATATCTATTCGGATCGTCAAATCACTTGGCGCAGCGGGCAAAGAATAGAAATCTACAATCTGCCGGACAATCAAGAGGCGCGTGAGATCTTTGCCCGTAATGTATTGGGACTGAGCGGACAGGCTTCTGCGTCTGCAGAGAACCAACGCAAAATTAATAATACCTTGAAAAACCCATCCAAGACCAAGCGTGAACGTTTGGTGGCGTCGATTGTGTCCAGAAAACGCAATGCCATTGGTTATGTGCCCGCGTATCTGGTTGAGGGTAAAAAGGGCATTCGTGTTGTGAAGATTTTAAAAGCACAGCCATGACCTTGTCGTAAAATATTAGACAGAAAAACCTTGGGGCGAGAAAATTTGTGAGCACGGTCACATAAATTCAAAGGCAAGAGACGATAAGGTGTTTGTTGAACGCATTATTATCATTGGCGGAAGAGTTGGATTGGATATTTATGGAGCCTGCGATGATTAAGAAACTTGTGACTCATGCTGCTGGATTTTTTGTCATGCTGTTTTTTGTGACACTGTTAAACCCGATTCAGGCACAAGAAGAGAACATTTACCGTACTGGAAGCAGCACCGGATACAATGCAGGCCTGTTGGCTGCGGAAGCGGGTGATTACACCGCTGCCGCCGCCAAGTGGCATCCACTAGCCGTTGAGGGTGATGCGCTGGCACAATTTAATCTTGCGTTGATGTATCACCGTGGCTTGGGTGTGAGCCAGGATGAAGCGATAGCCGTTCACTGGTATCATAAATCAGCTGAAAATGGCTACTCCAAGGCGCAGGAGTTTTTGGCGGCCGCCTATCGTGAAGGCTGGTTTGGTTTGAGTCAGGACCAGCAAAAATCGGAGTACTGGAATCAGCGATTAGAAAATAGCAGTTTTTGAGTGTAAGTTTCATTTAAAGTTTACGACTGCTGGAATAAGCCTTTCCCGTGGGATTGTGCAGATAAAAGCCATGCGGATTAAAGTCGTGTGGCTTTTTTGTTTCCATTGCTGCTATTCACCATCAATGCAGTGCAGTGTTCTATGCTGTATTCTTCGCCAATATGTACTGAGAGTGGGGTTTCCTCTCTATGAGTGGATCAACTGGAGAAACAATGATGAAAGGATGTGTCTTTGGCCTGTGTGTTTCTGTGTCAGCGTTTGAGAGTGCTTTCGTGAAAAACAGCCGCCGTTGTATTGTGGCAGGGAAGTTTCTATTTTTGGCGTGGGCATTGAGCAGTTTATTGGCTTGTGCAAGTAATGCGACGCTGAATCAGGCAAAAGATGCCAGTGGTATCCCATTGTGGGTCAATGAAGGTAGTAATATATTAACTTCGAAACAAGGTAGACGGTTCCATGGCGTGGGTTCTGCGCCGCCCCTGGGCGATTTTTCGCTGCAGACCGCGACGGCCGATAATCGCGCTCGTGCAGAGATTGCTCGCATACTTGCGTCGTATATTGAGATTGTGTCGCGTGATTTTATTGCCTCGGGTGATGCTGCGGCGGCTGGCTTTACGGAACAGACGGTGGCGCGACAAATGGAACATCTTTCCTCGATTGATTTGACCGGTATTGAGGTCGTTGGTCATTGGCAGGACAAAGGTTCCAATGTCATTTATGCCATTGCTGAAGTGAATATGCAACAGGTGCGGAACGTCATCACAAAAACCTCGGGGCTGAATGCGGGCTTGAGAGATTTTATTCAACGCGAAGGCGACAGCATTTTTGATCGCATTGCAAAGTCAGAAAATTGAACGGGATAATGTAGAACAAAACAGTGTTGTTGGTCGTGTGTTAGGTGTGTGGCACGCGTTTAAAAAAACCAATGATGCCATGCCATGCCAGGGGGGCGTGATGAGGCAGTTGAATAAAATAAACGGTGTGCATAGATCATTATTTACATCTGTATTTTTGGGTTTTGATAAAAGGACGTATATTTTTCTACTGTTATGCGTGGTGCTTGTTGGCTGCGCCCCACTGGCTAAATTTGACGCGGCGGTTCAGCCTGAATGGGTCTCTGGGATCAGTCAAAAATATCCGAAGAGCGTATTCTTTGTTGCAAAGAGTCGGGCTAGTGCATTGGATGTGGCGGCAAAAAATGCACGCAATGCCCTGGCAGACAGCTTGCCTGAAGCTTCTGCGCGGTCTGCGTCCGGCGCACTACCTTCCGCATTAGCAGCGCTCACCCAAAATGCAGAAGTGGTGGATGCCTGGTTCGATAAGGACAGTCAGTTGCATTACGCCTTGGTGGCGGTGGAGCGGGCAGCAGCAAAACAGGTATTGCAGCAACAGTTGGCCGAATTAAATACTCGGACGGCACGGTTCGTCCGTACCGCAACGCAGGAGGCAGATCCCTTGTTGCAGATCAGCGCTATACGCGAGGCGTTGGGTACGCAGCCACAAAGAGCTGACTTGCTACTGGCGTTGCAGACCTTGGGCGGCAATGCTGCGGCAGATGTCTCGGTGTGGTCGATTATCGAAATGCAAGTCCACCTGAAGTCTCTATTGAGCAGTATTGATGTGCGGCCACGAACGGGAGCGGATCGCCAGCTGAATTCTGCCGTGGTACGTGGCCTGGATGCGGCAGGATATTTGTCCACCCGGATGACGCCAAGCTTTGAATTGAAAACTACCTTGCAACGCTCAGGCATGAAATGGGAACAGGGTTGGTTTACCGAGCAGGGTATTTTGTTTGTAGAGTTGCTCGATAGAAATAATCAGCTGCGCGCTAAAGCACAGTGGCCGCTCAGGGCGAAAACTCAGGAGCGGGCGATGTTGGAAAAAGAGCTGATGGGTGAAGTCACGAATGTCTTGAGCGAACAGTTAGCGGAAACGGTGTTGGGTTTGATACAGGCAAAGGAGTAAAGATAAAAAAGGGCATTTTTATTTCCCCTTTTTTAACGGCCTTGTTACCCGCCGGTCATCGACATGAAGCGTACCACCTGTGAGGGTTTTTCGTTGAACTCGTGACGTTCCGGTTTGAGAGTGATGGCGTGGCGAATGGCCTCTTGCAAGCCCTCGTCAGAAATGCCGTCGCGCAGTAGTGGGCGTAACTCGAATTTGTTGTCCTGGCCCAGGCACAGATACAGTGTGCCATCCACTGACAGGCGCACCCGGTTGCAGGTCTCACAAAAATGCTGCGAGATGGGGGTGATAAATCCGATGCGTAAGTCCGTGCCCACAATTCGCATGTAACGTGCCGGCCCACCGCCTGGCATTACACTGGGCACCATTTCAAAGCGTTGTTCCAGTTTGGCGCGCACTGTTTGCAGATTCACGTAATGGTCTACCGCGTCGCGGCCGGTGGCACCCATGGGCATGGTTTCGATAAAACGCAGGGTAAAATCGTGTTCGATGCAAAAATCAACCATTGCTTCGACTTCATCTTCGTTGACGTCCTTCATCACTACCATGTTAATTTTTACCGGAGAAAAACCGGCGGCCTTGGCGGCCATTAATCCGTTGATAACTTTTTCGAGTTTGCCGCCAGTGATGGTTTTGAAACGTTTTGGGTCGAGGCTGTCGAGACTGATGTTAAGACGACTAACGCCGCCGGCAAACAGGGATTCGGCGTGGCGATCCAGCTGCACGGCATTGCTGCTCAAGGAAAGATCATCAATGCCGGGTAAGGCGCTAAGACGTGCGGCGAGTTCCGGGATGTTTTTACGCACTAGCGGCTCGCCACCGGTGATGCGTACCCGGCGTGTGCCTAGCTCCCCGAAAGCGCGGATCACCCGTTCGATTTCATCAAAGGTCAGCCAGTGTTCCGGCTCTTCAAAATCTTTGAATCCCTTGGGCAAACAATAAAAGCAACGCAGATCGCAACGGTCGGTAACCGAGAGACGGATGTAATCGATGCTTCTGCCAAAGGGGTCGATGAGTTGCTTTTGCATAGTGCCAGAATACTTAAGAAGATTGCAAAATCTGCCAATATAGGCAGTATCAAATATAACACAAATCCCGACATGTTTTATCGGGAAATGCCTGTAAAAGATAGGTTTGTTGGCCTACGTTTGTTCTGTGATATCGTTATTATGGCGCATGAAGATTCTGTCGTATTGTAAAGTCACCATATTGGAGAGAGTCATGAATATTTCGGGGATTTATATCAAGGCGTGGCCGGCAGAACTGTCCGTGGTTGAGGAGCGGTTGGCTGCTGTCCCCGGTGTCGAGGTGCACATGAGCACAGTGGATGGCGGCATGGTGGTCACGGTGGAAACCGAGGACGTGGCAACAATGGCGGAGACCGTGACAAAATTGCAAGAGGTGGATGGCGTGCTGTCGGCCACCCTGGTCTATCATCATGATGAACAAAGTCTGTCTATGCCTCCATCAACATCATTCACTGCTGTCGGAGGCGTTCAATGAAATTGACGCGGCGTGATTTTATTAAAAGCCAGGCGATTGCCGCGACCGCCGCGGTGGCCGGGATAAGCCTGCCGGGCCTGCTTGCAGCGGAGCGCACGACATCCGATACCATTCGTTGGGATAAGGCACCCTGTCGGTTTTGTGGGGTCGGTTGCAGTGTCTTGATAGGCACCCAGAATGAACGCTTGGTGGCGACGCAAGGGGATCCCGAATCGCCGGTGAATCGCGGCCTCAATTGCATCAAGGGTTACTTCTTGTCAAAAATTATGTACGGCGAGGATCGTCTGACCCAACCATTGCTGCGCATGACGAATGGCAAGTATGACAAAGAAGGTGAGTTTACCCCGGTCAGTTGGGACCAGGCCTTTGATGTGATGGCGGAGAAATGGAAGGCGGCCCTCAACAAAAAAGGTCCCAGTTCGGTGGGCATGTTTGGCTCGGGACAGTGGACGGTGTGGGAAGGTTACGCGGCCTCCAAGTTGTTTAAGGCCGGTTTCCGTTCCAATAATCTCGACCCCAATGCCCGTCATTGCATGGCCTCGGCGGTGGGCGGTTTTATGCGCGCCTTTGGTGCCGATGAGCCGATGGGTTGCTACGATGATCTGGAGCATGCCGATGGCTTCGTGTTGTGGGGTTCCAATATGGCGGAGATGCACCCCATTCTCTGGTCGCGGCTTACCGATACGCGCTTGAGCAAGCCGAGTTGCGAGGTGCATGTGTTGTCCGTGTTCAAACACCGGTGTTTTGATTTGGCCGACAACGGCATGGTGTTTACGCCACAAACTGATCTGGCCATTCTTAATTACATTGCCAATTATATTATTCAGAATAAGGCTTATGACAAGGATTTCATCGACAAGCACGTTAACTTCACCACCACCGCCACCGACATTGGTTATGGCTTACGCCCGGAACATAGGCTGGAAAAGAAGGCCAAGAATCGCGCCCAGGGGAAACTGAGCAAGATCAGCTTGGCGGAATATGCCAAGGCGCTGGAACCTTATACATTGCAATATGCGGCGGAGTTATCGGGCGTGCCGGAAAAGAATTTGCTACGGTTGGCCAAGCTGTATGCCGACCCAAAAAAGAAAGTAACCTCATTCTGGACCATGGGCTTTAATCAACATACGCGCGGCGTCTGGGCCAACGGTTTGATTTACAACATTCATTTATTGATGGGCAAGATATCGGAACCGGGCAACAGTCCATTTTCATTGACCGGGCAGCCATCGGCCTGCGGTACGGCACGTGAAGTCGGCACCTTTGCCCATCGCTTGCCCGCAGACTTGGTGGTGATGAAAAAATCCCACCGTGATTTTGCGGAACAGGTCTGGAAATTGCCCGAGGGCACTATTCCGCCCAAGCCGGGATTTCATGCGGTCTCGCAAAGTCGCATGCTCAAAGATGGCAAACTCAATGCCTACTGGGTGATGTGTAACAATAATTTGCAGGCGGCCGCTAATCTTAATGAAGAGGGCTTGCCGGGCTATCGTAACCCGGAAAATTTTGTGGTGGTCTCCGACCCCTATCCGACGGTGACCGCGATTGCCGCCGATCTTATTTTACCCACTGCCATGTGGGTGGAAAAAGAGGGTGCCTACGGTAACGCAGAACGGCGCAGCCAGTTTTGGCGGCAGCAGGTGCACGCTCCCGGTGAGGCCAAATCGCAGTTAATGGATTTTTCCAAACGCTTTAAAGTGGAAGAGGTGTGGCCGGAGGAATTGATCGCCAAAAAACCACAGTATCGCGGCAAGACCCTGTACGACATTTTGTATCGTAATGGTCAGGTGGATCAGTATCCGCAGCAAAAGGTTACCGACAGCAAGGGCCGCGTTTATCACAATGATGAAATGGAACACTTTGGTTTCTATGTACAAAAAGGCCTGTTTGAGGAGTACCGTATTTTTGGTCGCGAGGGCCCCAAGAAGGGTCATGACCTGGCCGCGTTTGACCAGTATCACCAGGTGAGAGGTCTGCGTTGGCCGGTGGTCGATGGCAAAGAAACCCTCTGGCGTTTTAGGGAAGGCTATGATCCCTTTGTGAAAAAGGGCGAGGGTCTGCGTTTTTATGGTAACAAGGACGGCAAGGCGAATATTATTTTTGCGCCGTACGAGCCCGCGCCGGAGATTCCAGATAAGGAATACGATTTGTGGTTAAGCACCGGGCGGGTACTGGAACATTGGCATTCGGGTTCGATGACGCGCCGGGTGCCAGAACTGCACCGTGCGGTGCCGGACGCGTTGATCTACATGCATCCCGATGATGCCAAAGAGCGGGGTTTACGACGCGGCATGGAAGCCAGGGTGGTGAGTCGCCGTGGTGAAATTATAGCCCGGGTAGAAACGCGGGGCCGTAACCGTCCGCCGCAAGGGTTGATCTTTGTGCCGTGGTTTGATTCCGGTCGGTTGATTAACAAAGTAACACTGGATGCTACCGATCCATTATCAAAACAGACGGACTTTAAAAAATGTGCCGTCAAGGTCTTGAAGGTGTAGCCCGTTACGAGTGCGTGATTTACAGGAAATTTCACCATGAAGAGAAAAAACAGAACGCGGGTTTTTAGAGTCTGGCTTGGGGTTGTGGTTGGCTCGGCAATATTTTCAGCGGCTGTGTTTGCACAAGAAGTGGTTTCTCTGCGAGGCCAGACGGCAATTGATGCGCCATCGGTGCCAACAGAGATCACCCAATATCAAGCTGACATGCCGCCGCTGCAACGTGTGTATGTTCAGCAACCCCCGCTGATTCCACATTCTATTAAAGGCTACAAGATTAATTTGCGCAGCAATAAATGCATGACCTGTCATAGCTGGGCCAATGCAAAACACTCGGGAGCGATAAAAATCAGCTTAACGCATTTTAAAGACAGGGATGGTGTCGAGCTGGCCAATGTTGCGCCACGCCGTTATTTTTGTGTGCAATGTCATGTGCCGCAAAAAAATGTCTCGCTACTGGTGGAAAATGAATTCACGCCGGTAGAGGCATTGAGATAGTTTGAGCATATCGATGAAATCACACTGGGCTAAACGCGCACTAAGGACATTAAAAAGCCGCTATTCATTGCTGACATTGCTAGTGGTGAGCTTTGCGGCGGGCATTATTTTCTGGGGGGGCTTTAACACCCTGATGGAAGTCACCAATACCGAGAAATTTTGTATCAGCTGTCATGAAATGCGTGACTTCGTGTATGAGGAATATAAGGATACCATCCATTACACCAATCGCACCGGAGTGCGGGCGACCTGCCCGGATTGTCATGTGCCGAAGGTCTGGGTATATAAAATGATGCGTAAAATTCAGGCTTCAAATGAGTTATACCACAAAGCATTGGGTTCAATTAGTACTCGTGAAAAATTTGAGGCCAAACGTTTGCAGTTAGCGAAAAATGTCTGGCGTAGCATGAAGAAAAACGATTCGCGGGAATGCCGCAATTGCCATGATTTTGAATCTATGGATTACACCGAACAGGGGCGACGTGCTTCCCGTCGGCATCAAGAGGGTTTGGAGGGTGGGTTAACCTGTATTGATTGTCATAAAGGGATTGCCCATTCATTACCGCTGGGCTTTGACCAAGCAATGGCAGGAGAGGGCGGGAGAGGGCAAGGCAAAGAGTAAAGGGAAAAGAGGAAATTATAAAACCAATGCTCCTGAGTATAGGCAGTTGACCTGCTTTTCCCTTTTACCTTTCCCCTTTCCCCTTTCCCCTTTCCCCTGTGATCGTCAGATCGTACTGTAATATAGATTTTGTGGGTGATTGGCCTGAGCGAAGAAAAACCAGCGTTCGGCAATCAGCCCCACGTACTGCACGGCAAAGGCTAGCATCAGCAACACGGCAGTGTTGTCGTTGAGGCCCATGCTCACCAGTAGCAGCGGGATCGGGAATACCAATACCAAAAATATCCATTTAACCGACTTGATGAAGGCCGCGGTTTTGCCGTGGAAAAATTCACGGGTGTTGTACGAACCCCCCATGGTGCCCTGGGATTTCTGTTGAATGTTGCTGTGGCGTACGCCAATAGCCGTTTTCAAGGTAGAGCGGTATTTGATGCGCTTGTTGCGCAGCAAAGAGGCACCACGGGTAATCAAGGCGGCCACGGTAAGAATAATCGCCCAAGTGCCAAACAGGCCGGTAACTTCCGGGTTGTATTGTGCGGCATAGGCGGTGGCGAGCATAAAGCCAGAGCTCATACCAAACAGAGTGTAATTGATGGGGGTCAGCGGGGTGTGCCATTCCTGCAGGAATTTCAGGCAGGCATAGATCATGCCGGTACACATAAACAGGGCGAAGCACAGTACGACGCCGATGATGCCGACCAATAGTGTAAGGTCAGTTTCGGGCAGGGCAGCGGTGCCGAACACGGTTGGGTTCCAGTTGAAATAATGCAGCAGGCCGTAAATGAACACGATGCCCATAAAGGCTGGTAGGACAATGACCTCACGTGATAACCAGGAAGTGCGCCACATGGCGGCTGAGCGCCAGGCTCGTTCCGGGTGCCCCAGATGGAAGAACGAGGCGACCAATCCCGCGATGAGCAGACCCAGGGACAGCACGCTAGCGTTGCTGTAGAACGTATCGTCCTGAGCGGGTAGTGCTCCCATGTGACTAAAGGCCTCGGCGGTGACCAGTGCCAAAAACAGGCCTTGGCCAGCACCGATGAGGGTGGTTAAAAAGATAACTGAAAAAGCGGGATGCATTTTTAAACTCCAGTGCTAAGTGCTAAGTGCTAAGTGCTAAGTTCTAAGTTCTAAGTTCTAAGTTCTAAGTTCTAAGTTCTAAGTTCTAAGT
>CAYNYJ010000065.1:0-17752 GCA_964401355.1 uncultured Ectothiorhodospiraceae bacterium
CCATCATGGCACTTTAGATGCCGATTAATAAGTGAGGTGGGTCCATACCATTAGCGGTGAGTGCATGTGCGTATAAAAATAATATTTTGTTGCTCATCGAGATAAAACGACGCTGCTTCTTATATTCATCAATTGCGACTCAAAATCACCATTGCGGTCACGCGAGGTATTTGGCTCAAATTGTCCGTCTTCGGTTTGCAGGGTTTTTCTGGGAAAACCATTGGGATTGTTAACGCTGCTGTTTTTTTCGTGCTTGGAATAACCCAAATGAGCATCGAGTTCAGCGTATGACGCCGCTTCAACGCTGATCTTGGTGAGCATTTACCGAAACTCGTTCGCCTAAGCAATGATTTTGCGCGAAAATAAACCCACCACTACGGCCAAATAAAACCACTGTCGACTGACTCGTATGTAAGCTGCGTAGGGTGGGCATGTTTTCTGTGTCCACGCGGTTCAGCATACACAATTTTTCCTGCATTTTATCTTGTCATTTTATTTCTTGCCGGGAGAAGCGGGGATGTTCGTTAGGGAGGTTTTCCATGTGGACACCGCAAGGCATGCTACCCTGCTTGCTACGAACTAATCCCAAAAAAATCCAGGCACTCCGGCGTCAACCGTTCCCGCGCTTTGTTGAGAATGCGGGCTTCTTGTTCGGCGCTCAATGTTGCTTTGCCTTCACCCACTTGTCCTTTGCGAATAAATCCGCCGGGTTTGAATATGGCTTCTTTCGAGCTGCCTTGGCGCGCGAAACGAATGGTGTTGGCTTTCATCCATTGGAAGGAACACAGGGTTAATATGTGGCGGCGTTGTGGGTCGGTGATTTGCCAATCCAGAAACGCCAGTATTTGATTGATGCCGGTATTGAGATCCTGTTTCAGATCTTCGAAACGTAACCACAGCACATTGTCATCGTTGCGATGCGGCCACCAGCTACTGACGTTGCGATACCAGCTTGCATATTTCAGCCATTCATCCAGAAATTCGTCGAAGGTTTTAGGGTCGGTGATGCCCATACGCGCCTTGGCGGCATCGGTCATGTCTTGTTTGTGATGATAAAAACTGATGCAGCAGTCGCGTGGGTCTCGCGAGGTGAGCATGATGCGTGCGATGCTGGTGTGATCGGGGCCTGTTCCTGGCGTTTGTTCATAGGTGCAGTGGGTTTTAAAGAGGCGCGGATTAGATCGAGTCTCATAATTTGCCAGTACTTCCGACCAATGCTTGCCATCGCGAGGCAGTTCCAGCCAGGGTACCACGTCATCAATGGAGTAAAAATCTTCATCACCGCCGCTGCGCAGCTGGTGCAGGATTTGTTGCATCCAGGTGGTGCCAGCCTTGGCGGCGGTGGTGATGATCACATCGCTAGGTCGCGCCTGAAAGTGTGCGAGGGCGTAGGGATCGTGGGTGGGGTCGGGTTCACCCCATTTTTTATCAATGTCAGTTTCGGTGTTCATTATGGGCACACTGGAAGGGTTATAATTCTCGGGACAGGTTGTGTGAAATTTTTTTTAAAGTATTGAATATATGATCAAAACTATAAATATCTGCGGTCTGAACTAGAATAGCGTAGTGTTTATTTGATGTTACAGTATATTGCAAGATAGTTTTTAAATGGGGCCTCTTTTGAAGAGCATGATTGTTATCAGTCTCGCAGAGCAACGATTGCAGTTACGCACGGACGATAAGGTACTGATGGATGTGAGCATTTCCACGGCAAAAAACGGCGTGGGCGAACAGGCCGGTAGTGAATGTACGCCCCGTGGTTGGCATCAGGTGCGGGTCATGATTGGTGCCAATGCAGAATCTAACGCGGTGTTTGTTGGGCGGCGCAATACGGGGGAAATTTATTCACCGGCTTTGCGAGCTGCTCATCCTAAACGTGACTGGGTACTGTCGCGTATTCTGTGGCTGTCGGGCCTGGAGCCGGATAAAAATCGTCTGGGCAGCATCGATACCATGCGCCGTTATATTTATATTCACGGTTGTCCTGATGATACTGCGATGGGCGTTCCCGATTCACACGGTTGTGTGCGAATGCGCAATGCCGATGTGATCGCATTGTTTGATGCGGTGACGCCGGGGACGCGAGTGTTTATTGGTGAGAATGGATTTGACGATAACGTGTAAATTTTTAATGGCAGGAAATACCAGCGTCATATCGGGATGTGACAATGGAATATAAAAGGATTGTTGAAAAAAGGGATGCAATAAACAGGGATGCAGAAAACGCGAATACTAACGCCGTCGGATGACGGCTTGTACATCATGTTGATCAGTGTGCATGGATTGATTAGAGGGCACAACCTGGAACTGGGTCGGGACGCTGATACCGGTGGCCAGATAAAATATGTCGTGGAGTTGGCGCGTGCCTTGGCTGAGCATCCAGGGGTGGGGCAAGTGGAACTGCTGACCCGTCAGGTATTTGATGCCAAGGTGAGTGACGACTATGCCGAACCGGTCGAAATTCTCAACACATCCAGTTTCGATCAATCTTCTAAAGAGAATGCACGTATCGTGCGTATCCCTTGTGGCCCGCGTCGCTATCTGCGCAAGGAAGTGTTGTGGCCGCACCTCGATGGTTTTGTCGATAACGTGTTGCAGCATGTGCGTCGGGTGGGGCGTATTCCCGATTTTATTCATGGACACTATGCGGATGCCGGTTATGTGGCGACGCGTTTGGCGCAACTATTGGGCGTGCCCATGGCCTTTACCGGGCACTCCTTGGGGCGCGTCAAAAAACAACGGCTGCTGGAAAAGGGCCTGAAAGAATCCAGCATTGAGACGCAATACAATATTACCCAACGTATCGAAGCCGAAGAAATTACCCTAGGCAACGCGAACCTGATGGTCACCAGCACTCATCAAGAAGTTGAAGAGCAATATCAGATTTATGAAAACTACCATCCGCGTCGTATGACGGTGATACCGCCGGGTGTGGACTTGAGTCGCTTTCACAAGCCCCGGGCACTGGAAGGGACTTCGCCCATGAAGGCGGTGCTGGCGCGGTTTCTCGATCACCCCAAAAAACCGATGGTGCTGGCCATCGCACGTGCCGATGAACGAAAAAACCTGGCGACCCTAGTGCGCGCCTTTGGTGAAAATAAAAAACTGCGCGACACCGCGAACCTGGTGATCATTGCCGGTAATCGTGATGACATCAGCGCCATGGACAAGGGCGCGCGTGAAGTGCTTTCCCAATTGTTGCTACTGTTTGATAAATATGATCTCTATGGATGCGCGGCCTACCCCAAACATCACGAATCCGAACACATCGAAGACCTGTTCCGCATGGCCGTAAAGACCCGGGGCGTGTTTGTGAACCCGGCCCTTACTGAGCCTTTTGGTCTTACCCTGATTGAAGCCGCCGCTTGTGGTTTGCCGATTGTTGCCACCCAGGATGGTGGCCCGCGCGATATTATTGCGCTGTGTAAAAATGGCGTGCTCATTGATCCGTTGGATGCCGGAGCCTTGGGAAAGGCTATTCTCAGTGCGTTGAGTAACAAGCGCCGCTGGAATCAGTGGTCCAAAAGCGGGATTGCGGGGGCCCACGAGCATTTTTCCTGGGAGAGCCACACCGAGAGTTATGTGTGCATTATTAAACGCGTTATCGACAAACCGCGGCGCGCTAACCACGTCGTAACAACGCGCAAAAAATCTCGCTTGCCGATTCTTGATCGTATCCTGGTGTGCGATATCGATAACACCATATTGGGTGATGACAAAGCCTTAAAAGCGTTGTTAAAAGAATTGAAAAATCGGCGACACACTCATGGCCATCATAAAGTGGGTCTGGCTTTTGCCACCGGGCGTTGTCTGGAGAGTGCGCTGGAGGTGATCAGCCTGGAAAAGTTACCGATTCCCGATTTTCTAATTACCTCGGTCGGCAGCGAGATTCATTACGGTCACGGCATGTTGGAAGATGAGTCCTGGGCAAGACATATTGATTATCGATGGAAGCCCAAAGAGTTGCGCAAGGCATTAATTGATACTCTCGGTTTGAGATTGCAGCCTGGAAAAGAACAACGTGTTCACAAACTCAGTTATTTTATTAATCCCAAAAAAGCGCCGACGATACGGGATATTCAAGCCCATCTTCGGCATCTCGACTTACACGCTAAGTTGATTTATTCACACGGTAAATTTCTGGATTTGTTGCCGGTGCGGGCATCAAAAGGGTTGGCGATCCGTTATCTGTCTATAAAATGGGGCCTGCCGCCGGAACGTATTTTAGTGGCGGGTGATTCCGGAAATGATGAAGAAATGTTGCGTGGCAATACTTTGGGATTAGTCGTGGGTAATTACAGTCCAGAACTGGCG
Organism: uncultured Ectothiorhodospiraceae bacterium; assembly: GCA_964401355.1. Lineage (GTDB taxonomy): Bacteria > Pseudomonadota > Gammaproteobacteria > SZUA-152 > SZUA-152 > SZUA-152. Next base: position 4,315 of record CAYNYJ010000065.1, read on the forward strand.
CGACTGCGAGGGCGCGAGCGGGTGTATTTTGCCGAGGGTGAATATGCCTGGGGCATTCTGGAAGGCATCCAATTTTATGATTTTCTGGGGGAACTGGTGATTCCGGGTAGTTGAGAATCGCCGGGCGAAAATCGAGGAAATGAGTGAGCCTGTTTTGAACAAGATCCCACGAAAAGGCCAGCCTATCATCTTTGGCGAAGTGCTATTCGACTGCTTTCCCGAGAGTCAGACAGTGTTGGGTGGGGCGCCCTTTAATGTTGCTTGGCATTTACAGGGTTTTGGTTGCTGCCCATTGATGGTTAGCAGTGTGGGTGCGGATGCGAGGGGTGACCAAGTGTACGAAACCATGCGCGCATGGAAAATGGATGTGTCGGCTGTGCAGGTCAGCAAGCGTTATGCCACGGGGCAAGTGGCGGTGCAACTGGACAACGGACAGCCCAGTTACGACATTGTCACTGACCAGGCTTACGATCACATTGATGCGCAGGCTGTTTCTCTCGCAATTAAAGGGTTGTCGCCCTCAATGATTTATCACGGCAGTCTCGCGTTGAGAAATGAGCAATCACGAAAGTCGCTGGATGCCGTGTTGGAGAATACCAACGCGCCGATTTTTCTGGATCTTAACTTGCGCGCACCCTGGTGGGAGCGATCACTGATCGACGATGTTTTGCACCGCGCCACCTGGGTGAAATTGAACGATGAAGAATTGTGTGAAGTCACCCGACGAGACAAGGTGAATGGCCCCAAAGGGGACAGAGAGGGTGCCCTGGGGTACAAGGTGAATGGCCCCAAAGGGGACAGAGAGGGTGCCCTGGGGTGCAAGGTGAATGACCCTGGCCTGCAAGATTATGCAAGAGAATTATTTGCAAACTGTGAACTTGAACGGCTCATCGTCACCCGCGGTGAACAGGGTGCTTTTGTGGTGAGTCAGGAAGGCATCATTGAAGGACAGCCTGTGCTGGTGGACAACATTATCGACACCGTCGGTGCCGGCGATGCCTTTTGCGCAGTGATGATTGCCGGCATCCTGCAAGGTTGGTCAACGCAGGCCACGCTGGATCGTGCCCTGGCTTTTGCATCGGCCATTTGTCAGCAGCAGGGTGCGACGGCGAAAAATCCGGCATTGTATTGATGTTTATATCGAATCTAAAAATGACTGAAATGCAGTGGAATTTACGGGGTATGTTGGAATTTTGCTGAGTAATAATATTGTTGTCCTTGATCCTGTTTCCGACTTTTTTCTAGGTTTAATTGAGTCAGTCCACAGTTTTAATATCTATTTTTTCTTTTAGTTTGGGGAATGGGTAAAATTTTTTATTGCTATGACAAACATCGCCTTGTAAGACCGGTGGGCGTGACTATAATTAGCGCTTGCGGATCGTCGATGAGAGAGATAATAGGCGCTCTGTGCCTTATTAACAGGAGGACGGTATGAAAATTTCGCAGATACAAATCATCGCCCGGGAGAAAGATATTAAGCCTGGCAAGATGAAAAAGGCTGATTTAATCCACGCCATTCAAATTCAGGAAGGCGCCTTTGATTGTTACGCAACCGCTTTTGAGGGCGTCTGCGATCAACTGGCTTGCACTTGGCGTGAAGACTGTTTCGACATGGCGCAGTAAATTTTTCTGACGGCTTATCGTAGCTTGGGGTGAAAACCCCAACACCAGCGCTATCGGGTTGCTCTGCTGTTGGGGTTCGCTAGGCTCAGCCCAACCTACTTGGTTGTTTCGACGCGGCACAGTAAATTTTTTTGACGGCTCATTGTAGGTTGGGGTGAAAACCCCAACACTGGTGCTATCGGGTTGCTCTGCTGTTGGGGTTCGCTAAGCTCACCTCAACCTACTTGGCTCGACCATCTTTTCTCTTTCCCCTGTTATCTTTTCCCTGCCCTCAACAAGTCCCGATAAAGTTGCGCGTAACGCTGTGCGCTGGCGTGCCAGTTGAAACATTGCGCCATGCCGGTTTTGCAAAGTGAATTCCACTGTCGGGATTGGGCATGCAAGGTGACGGCGCGTTCGATACTGGTGAGCAGGGTCTCTGGGGTGGCGGGAGAAAAACTAAAACCGGTTGCGGTGCCGGCCTCGAGTGTTGCGCCGCTGCTGTCCACCACAGTATCTTTGAGGCCACCTACGGCATGCACGATGGGCGGTGTGCCATAGCGCAAACTATAGAGCTGGCTCAGGCCGCAGGGCTCGAAATGTGAGGGCATGAGAAAGGCATCGGCACCAGCTTTGATGCGATGGGCCAGGCGTTCGTCATAACCTATGTGCACGGCAAGGGTGTTGGGGTAGCGTTGTGCAGCGCTGCGCAGTGCTTTTTCGATGCGTTTCTCGCCACTGCCCAGCAGGATGCACTGCACTTCCAGTGCCGCTAAACGCCCGATAATTTTCAGCAAGAGATCGATGCCTTTTTGTTCTACCAGCCGTCCCACGGAGCCTAATAATAGTCTCCGTTTGTTGTGGGCGGACGGGTGAACGGGAAGATTAAAATCTTTCAATAGAGCGATTTTGTTGCGAGATTTTTTTTGCAAGGTGTCCGCAGTGTAGGTTTGCACGATATGCGGATCTGTTGCCGGGTTCCAGGTGACGTCATCGATACCGTTGAGGATGCCGGTCAGTACTGGATGCCGATAGCGCAACAGGCCTTCGAGGCGGTAACCGAACTGTGCGGTTTGTATCTCTTCGGCATAACTGGGACTCACGGTGGTGATGTGGTCGGCGAACGCCAAACCGCCTTTGATGAAAGAAAGTTCGCCGTAAAACTCAAGGCCTTCCAGTGACCACAGTGTCTTGGGGAGTTTCAGAGAATCAAAAGTGCGGGCGGGAAACCGCCCCTGATAGGCCAGGTTATGCACTGTGAATACCGTGGCCGGTCGGCGCGACTCGACACTTAGCAGCGCGGGTGTCAGGCCCGTTTGCCAATCATTGCAGTGCACGATATCGGGAACCCAGGACAGGCCCGCACGCCCCTGCGCAATCTCCACCGCGCAACGTGACAACAATGCGAAACGCTCGGCATTGTCTGGCCAGTCATGGCCATTGTCCTGGGTATACGGGTTACCCGGGCGCTCGAAGGCCGGCGCATAGTCCACCAGCCAGACGGGCAGGTTGGTGTCCGGCAGACGACCTTCCAGCAACTTCACCTCACCTGGGGTGGCGGGTATTTTTAATTGGGCGATGAGCTTAGTGGGCGCGGCCTTTGCCAGTGCTTCGGGGTAGGCCGGCATTAGTAAACGTACTGCCCAGCGCAATGCCTTCAGCGCCACCGGCAGGCTGGCGCTGACATCGGCCAGCCCGCCAGTCATGATCAGCGGAGTAACTTCGCTGGTGACGAACAGCAGTTTTGGCATTCGCGTTACGGTGCTGTGCTCGGGGAAGTCAGCCGGAGCAGCAGTCCTGCCAGTGGCGGCAAGGTGAGTTCCAGCGAATTGGGGCGACCCATCCACGGTACGTTTTCCGTTGTGATCTCGCACCCGCTGCCCGCGTTGCTGCCCGCATAGTATCGAGAGTCGGAATTGAAAACCACCTCGTAGCAAGCGTTTGCTCCATTTTCATCCCTTGTGCTTTCAGACAAGGGCACGCCGATGCGGTAGTGCTCGCGCACCACCGGAGTGAAGTTGAGCACCACGATGATGTGATTGCCTGCGGCATCCAGGCGAATATAACTGATGACGGATTGCGCGGCGTCGTGGCAGTCGATCCACTGGAAACCCGGTTCTTCAAAATCAAAATGGTGGAGGGCAGGTTCACTGCGGTAAAGCCGGTTAAGGTCGCCTACCAGTCGTTGCAGGCCTTGGTGCAGGGGATAGTCGAGCACGTACCAGTCTAACTGTGAGTCGTGGTTCCATTCTGAGCCTTGGCCAAATTCATTGCCCATAAATAGCAGTTTTTTGCCGGGATAAGTGAACATGAGCGTGTAAAGCAGGCGCAGGTTGGCGAACTGCTGCCACTCGTCACCGGGCATGCGATAGCGTAATGAGCCTTTGCCATGCACTACTTCGTCGTGGGAGAAGGGCAACACAAAATTTTCGGTAAAGACGTAGAGCAGGCCAAAGGTCAGTTGGTCTTGGTGATAGTGACGATGCACCGGGTCTTTTTTGAAATATTCGAGAATGTCGTGCATCCAGCCCATGTTCCACTTCATGCTGAAACCCAGGCCCCCCAGCCAGGTGGGGCGCGAGACCTGCGGCCAGGCGGTGGATTCTTCGGCGATCATCAATACCCCGGGGGCGCGTTGGTGGGCGACGTTATTGAGTTGGCGCAGGAAATCGATGGCCTCCAGGTTTTCGTTTCCGCCGTGACGATTGGGCAGCCACTCGCCGTCTTCACGCGAATAATTGAGATAGATCATGGAGGCGACGGCATCCACCCGCAGGCCATCGATGTGAAATTCCTCTAACCAGAAAAGGGCGCTTGCAATGAGAAAGTTTCTGACTTCGTTGCGGCTGTAGTTGTAAATCAGCGTGCCCCAATCCTGGTGTTCTCCCAGACGCGGGTCTTCGTGTTCGTACAAGGCGCTGCCATCGAAACGCGCCAGGCCGTGGGCGTCCTTGGGGAAGTGCGCCGGCACCCAGTCCAGCAACACGCCGATGCCCTGTGAGTGACAAGTATCAACAAAAGCGCGGAATTCGTCAGGGCTGCCGAAGCGGCTGGTGGGCGCAAAATAGCCGGTGGTCTGATATCCCCAGGAGGCATCGAGCGGGTGTTCGGTGATGGGCAATAATTGCAAATGGGTGAAGCCCAGCTGTTTGACGTAGGGGATGAGTTGCTCGGCGAGTTGGGCGTAATTGAGAAAGGCGTTGCACTTCAGGGCATCTTTTCTGTCCCCTTTGGAGTCATTCCCCTTGTACCCCAGGGCACCCTCTCTGTCCCCTTCGGGGCCATTCACCTTGTACCCCAGGGCACCCTCTCTGTCCCCTTCGGGGCCATTCACCTTGTACCCCAGGGCGCCCTCTCTGTCCCCTTCGGGGCCATTCACCTTGCCATTTTCACGTTGCCACGAGCCCAAATGCACCTCGTAAATGGACAGAGGCTGGTGCAGCCAGTCATGTTCGCGCCGCGCGGCCAGCCAATCGTCATCTTGCCAAGCGTAGAGTGTATCGGCTTCAACAATGGCGGCATTGCTAGGGCGTAATTCAAAACGTCGACCATAGGGATCGGTTTTGAGATGCAGGTGCCCGTGGTGATCACGAATCTCGAATTTGTAAAAATCGCCGGCCTTGAGACTCGGTATAAACAATTCCCAGACGCCGCTGTTGCCGCGTGAACGCAGCGGGTGACAGCGGCCGTCCCAGCGATTGAAATCACCGACGATACTGATGCGTTCGGCATTGGGCGCCCAGGTCGCGAATAACACACCGCTGATGCTGTGCACCGTGCGGCAGTGCGCGCCCAGTACGCGGTAGAGATGTTGGTGTTTGCCTTCGCTGAACAGGTGCAGATCGAGATCGTTTATTTGCGGCGCGAAACAGTAGGGGTCGTAGAATTCGTGGTGCTGGTGTTCGCCGTCCTGCCAGCTGACGCGATAAGCTTGGGGTAGAATCGAGTGCGGGCCTCGCCAGTGAAACAAGTCGGTGTTGTCGAGGCGTTGCATATCGTGCCGGCCCTCGAGTTGCACGCTGCGGGCATGAGGTAGAAATACCCGAACAATATCCGCATCACCATCGGGGTGACGCCCCAGCACCTCAAAGGGATTGTGATGACGTGCCTGCAGAATTTTTTCCGAGGTCGGTGTAATGCGCGCACGTTGTTTGGGTGAGAAGGGTTTCATAGTGTTTTCCTGCAATCCGTTTGCATGTTTTTCTGACATCAAAAACAGTTACGTTAAATACACATTGCTTACTATCCATTTGCGTCAGCGTGAACTAGCATCATAGACGCCATTTGATAAATGGCAATTACCACGGTGGTTACGAGGGATATTGCGATATTATTGCGTGGAGAAAGCCATCGCAAAAAACACAGTCATAAAGACAAAAGTTAGAAAAACTAAAAGTTAGAAAAACTAAAAGTTAGAAAAACTACAGTCAGAACAACCGCCAGTTAAACATTTTCATCAGGACAAAAGGAGTTTGTTATGATCGAATGCCAGACGCCGAGGTTTGTGAGTCATTTGACGCGCGACACTCTGGCGCTGATCCTCGCCGGTGGCCGCGGTGCGCGGCTCAAACAACTCACTCGTTGGCATAGCAAGCCGGCGATTCCCTTCGGTGGAAAATTTCGCATTATTGATTTCCCATTATCCAATTGCATCAACTCGGGTATTCGCCGTATCGGGGTGATGACTCAATACAAGTCGCACTCATTGATTCAGCACGTACAAAAAGGCTGGGGGTTTTTGCGCGGCGAGTTTGGTGAGTTTGTGGAATTGTTGCCCGCGCAGCAACGTGTGCAAGAGGGATGGTATGCGGGCACGGCGGATGCCATCTATCAAAACCTGGATATCATCCGTGATTATAATCCCAAGTTTGTGCTGATCCTCGGCGGCGATCATGTCTATAAAATGGATTATGGTCCGATGATTGCCGCTCACGTGGAAACTTCGGCGGATCTCACCATTGGGTGCGTTGAAGTGTCGCTGGCCGAGGCCAGTGCCTTCGGGGTGATGACGGTGGACGAAGAAAGTCGCGTGGTTGGTTTTGCCGAAAAGCCGGATCAGCCCGTGCCTTTGCCGGGGCGCGAGGGTGTCGCGCTGGCTTCCATGGGCATTTATATTTTCAACACGGAATTTTTATTCGAACAACTGATTCGTGACGTTGATACTCCGAGTTCCAGTCACGACTTTGGGCATGACATTGTGCCGTTGGCTGTCGATCGATATCGCACCTACGCCTATGCCTTCAATAACCCGGAAAAGGGCGGCCAGGCCTATTGGCGCGATGTCGGTACTGTGGATGCGTACTGGCAGGCCAACCTCGAACTCATTGGCGTTACCCCGGAACTGAATCTGTACGATGAAGTTTGGCCCATCTGGACTTATCAGGAGCAACTGCCGCCCGCCAAATTTGTCTTCGATGACGACGACCGGCGTGGCATGGCGGTGGACTCGATGGTGTCTGGTGGCTGCGTGGTGTCCGGCGCCAACGTGCGTCACTCGGTGTTGTTTTCCCATGTGCGGGTTAATTCCTATTGCCGGCTGGAAGATTGCGTGGTGTTGCCGGAAGTGGAGATTGCTCGCCATTGCCGGATTCGCAAAGCGGTGATCGATCAGGGTTGCCAGATTCCCGAAGGCACCGTGATCGGTGAAAACCCTGAACAGGATGCCGAGCGTTTTCATGTCACCGAAAATGGTGTGGTGCTGGTGGTACCGGAGATGCTGGGCCAGGAGCCCCATAGTGTCCGATAAACCCGCATCGACAAAACTGAAGGTGGTGCTGTGCTGGCACATGCACCAGCCCCAGTATCAGTCGCGACCTAACGGTGAGTATCAACTGCCGTGGACCTACCTGCACGCCATCAAAGATTACACCGACATGGCCGCGCATTTGGAGGCCGATCCGCACGCGCGCGCAGTGATCAATTTCGCACCCATTCTACTGGAACAGATCGACGACTACGGCCAACAGGTTGCGACCTTTCTGAGCAGTGGTGAGGCGATTGGTGATCCGCTGTTGGCGGCCCTGGCCGAACCGGTGTTGCCGGTGGCCCCCCGTGAATCCCTCACCCTCATCGGTCATTGCCTGCGTGCCCACGAGGTGCGATTGATCCAGCGCTTTCCCCCCTTTGCCCGCCTGGCCGATATCGCCCGTCAGTTTATCGCCCACCCCGATACCGTGCTTTACCTCAGCGAACAGTTCCTGGTGGATTTGTTGATGTGGTATCACCTCGCCTGGCTGGGTGAGTTTGTGCGGCGCAATGACGCGCGCGTCAAATACCTCATTCACAAAGCGAGTGGCTTTAGTCTGCATGATCGTCGTCAGCTACTTACGGTTATTGGTGAACTGCTGGATGGCGTCATTGGTCGTTACCGACGCTTGGCGGAGCAGGGTCGGGTAGAGTTGTCGGTGTCGCCTTACGCGCATCCCATTGTGCCGTTGTTATTGGAACTGGACTCCGCCCGAGAGGCGATGCCCGAGGTGAATCTGCCCAACCTGCCGCGGTATCCGGGCGGCGAACAACGAGTGCGCTGGCATCTGCAAGCCGCCATCGACACCTTTCATCATTATTTTGGATTCGCGCCGCAGGGGTGCTGGCCTTCGGAAGGCGCTGTCAGTACCGCGTCCCTGGCCTTTTTCGAGCAGGCCGGTTTTCGCTGGGTGGCCAGCGGCGAAAGCGTGCTGCGTAATAGTTTAACGGCGGGCGGGACAAGCGTGTCGGCCGTGATCGATCAATGTCGCCATTTTTGTTATCACGTGGCGGGGTCGGAAGTGGCCTGTTTTTTTCGTGACGATGGCCTTTCTGATTTGATCGGTTTCACCTATTCGGATTGGCACGCCGATGATGCGGTTGCCAACTTTCTGGATCATCTCGAAAATATTGCCCATCATTGTCAGCACACTGACGGTGCGGTGGTGTCTATCATTCTGGATGGCGAAAATGCCTGGGAGCATTACCCGGAAAACGGTTATTACTTTCTTGAAACCCTTTATCGAGGGCTGGCGGAACATCCGCAACTGGAATTGACCACGTTTTCTGATTGCCTGGAAGGGGCTTCGCTGGTGGCGCCATTGCAATCGCTGGTCGCGGGTAGCTGGGTGTATGGCAGCTTTTCCACCTGGATTGGTGATACCGATAAAAATCGCGCCTGGGATATGTTGGGTGATGCCAAGCAGTGTTTCGATGCGGCGATTGCCCGAGCGAACTTGTCTGAACAACAGCAGACTGCGGCAGAAAAACAGCTGGCCATCTGTGAAGGTTCAGACTGGTTTTGGTGGTTCGGTGATTATAACCCGGCCGAAAGTGTCAGTGACTTTGAGCATCTTTATCGCCAGCAGTTGACCACCCTGTACCAAATGCTGGGCACAGAGCCGCCCGAATATCTCGCGCATGTTTTTGCCCGTGGCGGGGGTGAGCCGCAACAGGGTGGGGTGATGCGACGTGGCAGTGAATAGCCGCATTGGGGGTATCAATATTAATAACATCCTCCCGTCATACCGGGCTTGATCCGGTATCCAGCAAGTCTTTAAAGCCTCTGGATTCCGGCCTACGCCGGAATGACGGGAGGAGTTAACGGAATAGCAGTGAATGTTAATCAAAAACCACCCAAAGAAAAAATGACCGCAGAAATGCAATCTCCGATTTCCTCATTACCCTGTGCGTTACAGGGCCGCCGCGCTGGCGTGTTGCTGCATCCCAGCTCTCTGCCAAGCAGTACCGGGCAAGAAGGTGAGCAGGGCGATGGCCCGGAAGACGAGCTGGGTGAACTGGGTTCCGAGGCGTTTCGATTCGTGGAATTTCTCGCCGCTGCCGGTATCAGCGTGTGGCAGGTGTTACCGCTGGGGCCGACCCACGCGGATCTCTCCCCGTACATGAGCCCTTCCGCCTATGCGGGCAACCCCCGGCTGATCAGTCTGCAACGGTTGCGAGATTGGGGCTGGTTATCGGACGAAGTGAATGCCTCCGAAGGAAACAGACAAGGGGAATTTCCCCGCAGGGGGAAGGGAGGGCCGCTTGGGCGGGAAGGTGCCCAGCACCGTCGCCATGATTTACTGCGCATGGCCCGCGTCGGTTTCGAAGCTAACGCCAGCGTGCAAGACCAACAAGCCTTGCAGGACTTTTGCGAGAACCACCAATTCTGGTTGGACGACTTTGCCATCTATCAAACTTTGCGTCAGCAGCATCGGGGCCAGTCGTGGGTGAGCTGGCCTGAAGCGTTGCGTGACCGTGAGCCGCGCGCATTACGCGAGGTTGCCGTGCGGCTGGCGGATGAAGTGACACAGGCACGCTTCGAACAGTTTGTATTTTTCCGGCAATGGATGGAGATAAAACATTACGCCAATGAGCGCGGCATTGAATTGTTTGGTGACATGCCCATCTTCGTCGCCCATGACAGCGCGGAGGTGTGGGCGCAGCGGCAGTACTTTGATCTGGACGCCAACGGCCAGCCACGCACCGTCGCCGGTGTGCCGCCAGATTATTTTTCCGAGACCGGTCAGCGCTGGGGGAATCCCCATTATCGCTGGGATCGCATGGCGGAAGACGGTTATCGTTGGTGGATCGCGCGTTTGCAAGCGGCGCTGGAATTATTTGACATGGTGCGTATCGATCACTTTCGCGGCTTTGAATCTTATTGGGAAATTCCCGCCCGCGCGGAGACGGCCATCGAAGGTCGTTGGGTGAGCGGCCCCGGCGTCGATCTTTTTGCGACACTGTTACGAGAAATCCCCGACAAGGTGAATGTTCCCGAAGGGAGCAGACAAGGGGAATTTCCCCGCAGGGGGAAGGGAGGGCCGCCTGGGCGGGAGGGTGCCCTGGGGTACAAGGTGAATGCCCCCGAAGGGAGCAGAGAGGGTGCCCTGGGGTACAAGGTGAATGCCCCCGAAGGGAGCAGAGAGGGTGCCCTGGGGTACTTACCGTTAGTCGCCGAAGACCTCGGCGTCATCACTCCGGAAGTAGAACAACTGCGTGACCATTACGGTTTGCCCGGCATGAAAATATTACAATTCGCTTTTGGCGGTGGAGCGGACAATCCTTATCTTCCGCACAATCATCGGAACAATGCCGTGGTTTACACAGGCACTCACGATAACAACACCACTCTAGGCTGGTTCAGAGAGCTGGATGCAGACACGCAACATTATGTGCACCGTTATTTGAGAGGAAGTTTTAATTCTGAGATAACAGGAAATAGTGATACAGAAATGCTGTGGGCACTGATTCGCGAGGCGCTGGCCTCCCCGGCACAGCTGGCGATCATTCCCCTGCAAGATCTGCTCGAACTGGGCGCGGAGGCGCGCATGAACACCCCCGCGCAAACCGAAGGCAACTGGCGTTGGCGTTTTCAGTGGTCGCAAGTGCCCACCGACCTTGCTGCGCGGTTGGCGGAATTTGTTGGTTTGTACGGGAGATAAAAGCAGAGGGGGTTCCTGTAGGGTGGGCACGTATTATGTGCCCACGAGACACGTGCGAATTAACGCGTGGGCACAAAAAACGTGCCCACCCTACAGGGCTCGGTACGCATGCCATCGGGAGACTTCGTTACCGCAGCAGTTGATCCGGCGAATATAAATAAGGAAGCTCCAGCCCCAGTTCGTGGACGATGAGGGTCACCAGCATGCCTGTCACCACGGCGGCCAGCAGCACGATCGCGGCAAATTTGGCGGCTTGCCGGCGTCCGATCCATTCACTGTAGGCCATGATCGCCTGGGGTGCTGCGAAGATAGCCAGGAAAAAGGCGACGAGACCAGCCAGGGCAATTCCGCCCCGTCAAAGGGGGACGCTCAACAACACAACCCCAACTGGGGATGCCCACTGGCCGATCCCCTCGTAATAACGAATCGTTTTGGTTGTGAACCCGGAGGCGCGGGCCGCCTTGCCAATGGAAAAGCTCGTGGGTTGATTGCTGTTTTCAAGTGCTTTGCTCATCATGCATCCTTTATAGACCTTCCAGTTACTGGAAGATCAAGTATAGATTCTGGAGTGAACCCCAGCGCAAGCCGGTTTGCCCATTGCGCCTAAATTATTGTGTCGCAACGACGGAGGGAGTCCTAGCGAAAGTCGATTGGACGCTGATGCGTAGCGTTGGTATCGCCAGCATGCCTGATTAGCTTGTGTGGAAGGGGATAAAGGGCAGAGGAAAGGGCAACGAAAAAAGAGAGGGATTCATTGTCATTCCGGTCTGCGTTGGAATGACAGTTGCCGATAGTGTGGGGTGAGCTTGCGAACCCCAATAATTTTGGAGTTTCTTCAAGCTCTGTTGTCAGGCTTTTTTCTTGCCCAGTCTATTCATTATTCAAGTGTCTTGGTTTTTTGGTAATAAATCACACAAATTACCTAACTTTTAGTGTTGACGTGTTATTATGAAGGATGCCTCATTTGGCACAGGCACAATGGCACAGGCACAATATTATTATCGATTTATACGGGGGATGATTTGGGGGAGAAGAGTTATTTTGAGCTTAAAATAATAGTCAATGCATGGGCGTAAGAAGATTTGGATTTTTTTGAGAAATTCCAATAATTTTTTTTAGGTGGTTTACTTGACCAAGTAAATTTACTTTTTTAGCATTTTTTATATCAAAAAAATAAGAACAGGGAGAGTTCGAATGCGGTACTTACGCGGGTTGGGGATGAATTCGAGAAATTTTTCTTATTCGTCGCGGAAGGATTTTCGATTTAAATTCATTGTAAACTGGTTGATCGGGTTTGTTTTGTTATGCGGTGCAGTGTCTGTGTATGCTGCTCCGCGCATCACTACAGGCCAGCTGGCGCTCTACACCTTCGAAGAAGGTTCTGGTACTACCGTGACTGATCTTAGTGGTGTGGGTACACCGCTCAATCTCACGATTGAGACACCCACGGCCACCACCTGGGTAGCGGGTGGGTTATCCGTTAATAGTAGCGCCGTGGTTGCCAGTGCCAGCGCTGCTGATAAGGTCATTGCTGCTATTCAGAAAAGCAACGCACTGACTATATGAGGCTTGGCTGATTCCGGCTAATATCACACAGGGTGGCCCAGCACGTATAGTCAGTTTGTCGAAAGACCCTTCTTACCGGAATTTCACTCTCGGCCAAGGACAGTCTGCTTTTAATACCCGCCTACGGAGCTCCGTTACCAGCATCAATGGTATCCCTGCCATAAGCACTGCCAGTGATCTCGTCACGACAGTATTAACGCATGTGATTTATACGCGCGATGCTGCGGGGGTTGCCACGATATATGTTGATGGCACCGTACAAGCTAGCGGGACGGTCGGTGGCGATCTAAGTAACTGGAACGGCGGTTATCGCTTGGCGTTAGCTAACGAATTAACGGGTAATCGCCCGTGGTTGGGCGAACTACACTTGGTTGCTGTTTTTGATCGTGCATTGAGTGCCGCCGAAGTCAGTCAAAACTACAACGCGGGTCCCGAAGGCAGTGGTGGGGCTGGCGGCAACCAAATTCCTATTGCTAATGCAGGTTTGGATCAAATTGTTGGTGAAGGTAGCGTTGTTACTCTTGATGGTACAACTTCGAGTGATGCTGACGGAACAATTGTTATTTACAATTGGATGCAAACCGCTGGACCAATCGTTACCCTTAATGATGCGTTTACTGCCACACCAAGTTTTACTGCGCCGAGTGTCAGTGCTGATACGGTATTGAGTTTTGAACTCACCGTTACGGACAATGATGGTGGTATAGCTACAGACAACGTTATTGTCACTACGCAAAATGTTAATCAGCTGCCTATAGCGAACGCCGGCGTAGCTCAGATAGTTACTGAAGGTAGTATTATCAGTCTGACATGGTCTAATTGATTGATACACCCCAGTTAAGGATAATTCACTTAACTGA
>CAYNYJ010000066.1:0-1246 GCA_964401355.1 uncultured Ectothiorhodospiraceae bacterium
ATCAGGTATTTTTCGGAATCAACCCACCTGTTGCACTAGCGAATTGAATTCACGGTTTTTAATAATCCGCTACCGTAGAAATAATCAAATGTAGTTTCGCGGGCGATGGTAGCATCAATAAAATTATTTGCAGTAATGGTTGATTTGGTAATACGCCCAAGCAGCCAATCACCGTATTGATTAGGCGTTACAAAATCATTCACCGATGTAGTGCGATGAGTGACAGAACCAAACGCATCGTTCACATCGACTTGAATGGTATCGCGGTCAACCGCATCACCATACAAGGTAGATTCAAGCGTCATCGTCGTGGTTGTGGAACTGACAAGCGAACCATCTATTTCATATTTTTCTTTGGCACTTGATATTTGATAGGGGTAGATGGGGCCGTCGCCACGACCCTCAATGATCGTGCCTAAATAATCATAGGCAAAATCCGACTGGCCCACCAAGGTGCCATTCCCCAAACGCACTTCGGCATGTGACACACGACCGATGTAAGGGTAGTCCTGGCGGAAATCTGTTGACGCAACACCAGTAACAACACCATCAACAGAGGATGTCACCGTTTGTTTGGCAAAGCCGAGGAACCCACGGCCCAACAGATGAATCTTAGCGCCTTCGTAGTGGTAGGTTTTGGTTTTTTGGCCGCCTATGCCGTTGTCAGTTGTGACTGATTCAGTGACGTATATTGCGTTTTGAATGTCGCGAATTGGGTATTTAAATTGGTTGTATTTAGTATAAATAGAATCATCTGTAAGCGGCCTATGGAATATCGTAACTCTATCCTTAAAATCATCTTTGACCTTGAGGAGCAAGTCTGGAAATTGGTCATTAACTATAAATATATGTGCGTATGTCCCCCCTAAACGGGCATAATCAGTTTTACCATCCCCAGTAAAGTCACCTGTAATAGTCTTCCAGCTTGATGGATTTCCAAAATTCCAAGGTGTGGGGTATTGCTGAATAGGGTTGGAAAATGTGCCATCACCATTGCTGATGAATAAGTGCGCATAGGTTCCTCCGAGGCGGGCGTAATCGGTTTTACCATCTCCGTTAAAATCACCTGTAATTGTCTTCCAGCTTGAAGGATTTCCAAAGTTCCAGCCCGATGGGTACTGTTGAATAGGGTTGGAGAAAGTACCATCACCATTACTGATAAATAAATGGGCATAGGTTGCCCCTAAGCGAGCGTAATCGGTTTTACCATCTCCGTTAAAGTCTCCAGTAATAGTTTCCCATGCTG
>CAYNYJ010000066.1:1346-17630 GCA_964401355.1 uncultured Ectothiorhodospiraceae bacterium
GCGTAATCGGTTTTACCATCTCCGTTAAAGTCTCCAGTAATAGTTTCCCATGCTGAAGAAAATCCAAAATTCCAGGGTGTGGGGTATTGCTGAATAGGGTTGGAGAATGTGTTTTCACCCTCTTGCCATTCAAACATAATAGGTGTTTTGCACGTGTTTGGTAATTCCACATACGAACACTCAACCATGCTCACTAAGCGTAACCGACCAGTCACCTCACTTGCAGTCTCATACTCAAGTCGATAATCTCGAACTACATTTTCGTCAATATAAGTGCTGACATTGGTAAGCAATGTTGGTGTGGTATAAAGTGCACCAGCAATATACCCCGAAATCAAATCATCCCGTACTGCTGTTGGGTCACTATCCCTCGGATACTCAAACCGAACAGAAAGATTCCCATTTCCATAATCCATCCGAGACACCCGAAAGTGTCCAATATCAGCCTCTTCAATGTAAGAAATCGTTAACTCATTTCCAACGGTGTCACTGACTTTGTTAACCGCCCACAGCAGAGTTCGTTCTAGTCCACTACTTTGAATCGTGACATTAACGTTGGAATCCGGCGTATTACCAAACTCGATAATCCGCCCTGCTTTAGTTTGAACAATAAAGTGATCTGGCCCATCGTTATTTTCGCCGGTGCCGAGGGAGGTGATCTTCGCGAAGGAATCGATCTCGGTGCGATATTCCGCGCCATTTGTGCCATAGGCCATTCCATTAACCACCATCAGGCGTTGGCCATTGAGGCAATAACGATCAGTCGCATCTAATTTGACGCCGACCTTTTCCCCATCCAGCGCATAGGTTTTGGGGCAACGTGAAATGACAGAAAGACCGGAGAGAGACCAGCCCATGCCGAGTAGTCCATTACCGCCTTGGCTGTTGTATGTGAGAGCAAGCTCCGGTTGCAGGCCAGAAATGCCCGGTGGTACTTCGATGGGAATGGTGTAGGTTGCCGCTCCACTCGGGCTGACCGCGAATGATCCTTTAGTTACTCCTTCAAAGGGAGTCTCAGCCTGAGCTGATAACGCAAAAAGAAAAACAGAAACTACAGCAAGAAACTTTTTGACAGACAACATATCCATATCCCCCAACTCCCTAAAGTGCATACGCACACAAACGCCACAGCCATCATGACACTGGTTGACCAGCCCAGGTCAGCCGTACAATTCTATTTTTATGACAACTGGAGTAGCCCCAGGCAAAGACACCCGCAAGCCTAATAGCCTGAGGTGCCTGCAGAACCCCCATCCCCAAATATAATACTTATTATTTTAATGGTCACTTTGCCATATTCCCTATCAAACCACCAAGCTTTAACACAAGCCCTGTTATACGAACCTGCGCTATTTTTCCCGTGGCCTAGATTGGAAATCACAAACATATCACAATATACTGAACTGTATTTTCCGTTCACGCACAGGTCAAACAAATAACGCAAATGGAAACCCTGCGTAAAAAACTGTTAGCCCTCGATGGCAAAAGCTACAAGGCCTACAAAGATATTGCGGGCCGTTACCCCTTTCCGAATTTCGTGCTCAGTATTGACCACGTGCAGGGTGACCCCTTTGCGACACCGTCGCGTATCAGTGTGCGGGTTGATGCCGGCCGCGCGGCCTTTCCCGAAACTTTGTGGCAGTCGGCCGTGCGCCGCATTGCCTTGGAGGATTTTATTGGCCGTGCTGTGCAAGCGGCCATTCAACGACAAGTCAAAGGTCGGCGCGGCAGTGGTGGCAGTGGCGAGATGCACATTTCGGTGAGCGGCCAACAGGTGTTGGTGCGTAATGCGGTGTCGGTGACTGCCGAATGTGTCGAGGCCCGGTTTACCCTCGGTCTGCCGGCACAGGGACGTCGCGCTGCGGGGCATGAGGCTATCGCCATGCTGCTGGAGGAGTTGCCGCGCGTGGTGGATGCCGCTTTGTATTACTGTAATCTGAATACCGATCAAGTACAGCGGCATGTGGAAAGCGTCGAAGATCAGCACGCCTTGCGGAACTGGCTGCACGACGCGGGACTGGTCGCATTTATCGCCGACGATTCCCTGCTGCCGCGTGCCAGCGGTGTGGATGATCGCCCGCTCAGCAAGGATGCACTGAGGTTTGTTGCGCCCGATTCGCTGGCCCGCACCGTCACTCTGCCCAACGCGGGTAAACTGTGCGGGCTTGGCATTCCCCCCGGCATCACGCTCATCGTCGGCGGCGGTTTTCACGGAAAATCAACGCTGCTGCACGCCCTCGAACGCGGCGTGTACAACCACATTCCCGACGATGGCCGCGAGCGTGTCGTCACCCTTGAAAATGCGGTGAAGGTGCGCGCGGAAGACAACCGTTCCATAGCCAGGGTCAACATCAGTCCCTTTATTGATCGCCTGCCCTTTGGCCGTGACACCGTGTCTTTCAGTACCGAGAACGCTAGCGGCAGTACCTCGCAAGCGGCGAATATTATCGAGGCGCTGGAATGCGGCACTCAACTGTTGCTCATCGATGAAGATACCTCGGCCACCAATTTCATGATTCGCGATGAACGTATGCAGGCGCTGGTGAGCGCCGACAAAGAGCCTATTACGCCGCTGATTCACCGGGTGCGCGAATTGTACGAAAGGCATGGCGTGTCATCGGTGATCGTCATGGGCGGCTCCGGCGATTATTTTCAGGTGGCGGATACGGTGATCATGATGGATGCCTATCAGCCACAGGACGTCACCCACGCCGCCAAGGCGCTCGCTGGCTCCGTTCAGAAATACACACCCGGCACTGCTTTCGGCGCACAGGTGACCCGGCGACCGGACGCCACGGTGCTCAACCCCGCACGCGGCAATCGTGCGGTCAAGATCACTGCCCGCGAGACCACGGATCTTCTGTATGGTGAGCATCGCATCAATCTTGCCAGCGTCGAACAACTCATCGACATCGGCCAGACCCGCAGCATCGGGCTGATGATTCATTATTTTGCACAGCACTATGCGGCCGATTGCGCGAATCTCGTCAGTGGTCTAAAACAGGTGATGATTGATGCCGAACAACAGGGACTGGATATTTTCAGTCCCTACAAAGTCGGCAACCTCGCCCTGCCGCGCCTGCACGAACTGGCGGCGGCCATTAACCGGATACGCGAGGGTGAATGGAAATAACGTCTTCACCAAGGCTGATAGTTGGAACTATCGCTAACACAAATATTCCAATGAACAGTATGACGAAAAATAATGAATCAACGTCCCCTCCAAAATTACAAGGACAAACAATCAGCCCATGCGATCGTTAATAATCAGTCTGAGTTTGGTCACTATCATCGGTGTGGTGATTGGCCTGTTGTTGCAATCTCCCGAGCTGCAATCTCCCGAGCCCGTTACAGACACATCTCAAACACCCGTGCAAGGCACCCTGCAATCGTCCACCACAGAGACCCTGATCCCTGAAATCAGGGTGTTGGCACAACAGCTCCAACAGGAAATCCTTGCACGTCAGGCTTTACAAAAAGAAGTGACGGCACTGAGTAAAAAAATACTTGCGCTGTCCGGGGCCGACACGCAAACCACGCACAAAGATGAATCGACCGCTATCAAAAAACCCACCTCGGCAGCAGCGCCTGCGGGAAATACATGGTTCAATCAACAGGCCTTAATTGATGCTGGCATGGGGCCGACTGCGGCCCAACAATTAAAAACACAATTTGAAGAACTGGAATTGGCAAAGCTGTACCTTCGCGACCAGGCCATTCGTGAGGGGTGGGCGCAGGGTAAACGCTATCGAGATGAACGGCTAAAACTGGATTCCCAAACCGACAACATCAAACAGGAATTCGGTGAAGACATTTACGATGCCTATTTATACGCCTCCGGGCAAAGCAACCGGGTTGCCGTGCAAAGCGTATTATCCGGCTCCGCGGCCAGCAATGCCGGTCTGCTTGCCGATGACCAGGTGATCCGTTATAGCGGACAGCGAATTTACAATTGGCGAGATTTGCGCAATGCCACCACAGAAGGTGACCTTACGGATACCGTTGCCATCGAAATTCTTAGGGATGATAAACGCCTGGAATTTTATGTGCAGCGTGGTCCACTCGGGATCCGAATGACCTCTGTCAGCGAGGCGCCATAAACGATAACCTCCAGAAACCTGACCTGCGATTGCAATACGGGAAGTAAGTCGTTAAATTATGCTGATAAAAACAAAAAAAGTGACGCTATCCCGTACCATGAAACATAACCCAACTGCTTCACGACACCCAACAACCACCAAAATAATGAAACCGATTGCGATACATTTTTCTAGACTGTTACTGACGATACCCTTTATCGTTGGCGCGACGAGCTGTACCACAACAACCCAACTCATTAGCACAGAAATATCTGTTGACCAGACAACCCAGCTTACTGATACAAAAATCGAACCAAAGAGCGATGCAAGCCTCGAAGAAAATTTCTCGATAAACCCGAAAAATTATCAACAAGCCATTTCACGATTAAAACCATTGGCTGAACAGGGCCAGGCAAATGCGCAATACACGTTAGGCTACATGTATTACAACGGTTTTGGCGTCACACAAAATGATACCCTGGCGATCGAATGGCTGGCAGCTGCCGCCAGCCAAGGCAATGAAAAGGCCATGGAATCCTTACGCCGCATTGCATTGGCGGGTAGAGAAAACGCGCTGAACACCCAGAAACTACCCACAATAACACCCATTGACGCGAGAAAAACTGAAACACTAAGCACCATCCACCAGCAACCCCTAATAGAAAATATCACCGAAACAACAACCTCGTATTTACCCGAAGTTAAAACGGATGTAATGGCCCAGACATTAGCATCAGGAACTCAATCCATAGAGGTGCAAACGACATTTACCACCAATGAGCAATGGATCATGGAACAATCGAACAAGCACTACACCATTCAGCTTATCGCGACGGGCAATAAAGCAGCAATGCTCCGCTTTATTAAAAAAAATAACCTCAGAGACAATACCGTCTATTATCAAACCAGAAGAAACGATAATGCCTGGTTCACTCTGATTCAGGGTAGTTTTAAATCACTGACCCTCGCCAAAAAAGCCATCAAAAAATTAACCTCGCCGCTACAAACCACCAAACCCTGGATCAAACCCATCGCCGACATTCAGCACGCACTGCTCAGTCGCTAAAACAGTGTTCACTTAAGGAACCCCTGATCGATTCATGAACGTGTATCTTCCGCCTAAAATATCCAGCTTCTGTGTTGCGAATCTTCGCAATAGCACGCTATTTGTGGGCAACAATCATTTCCGGAATTTTACTCAACGCAATTTCATGGTCGATAGCACCTAACTTGACGGCCTCCTGAGGCATGCCATAAACCACACAGGTCGCCTCATTTTGCGCGATTGTTTTAGCACCGGCATCGTGCATTTCCTTTAGACCTTTTGCGCCATCATCTCCCATTCCGGTCATAATAATTCCCAGAGCTTTACCTCCTGCATACTTCGAGACAGAACGAAATAGCACATCCACAGAGGGCTTATGACGACTCACCAACGGCCCATCTTTCACCTGCACCGATGATCCAAACTGGGTAGTTTGCAGCATCATGTGTTTACCTCCCGGAGCAATAAGCACCCTGCCTGGAAGTAACGCATCATTATTTTCCGCTTCCTTGACCTCAACCTTGCATAACTCATTCAAACGATTGGCAAATGTGTGCGTGAATTTCTCCGGCATGTGCTGCACAATAAGAATGGGTAAGCTATTGGCAGGGAGTGCGGTTAAGATTGCTTCGAGCGCCTGAGTTCCGCCTGTTGATGCACCGATAGCAATCAGGGGGCCTGTCCTCTGAACATTACGACCAGTAGCTTTTTTCAACATGGCATCAGCATTCAACTTTTCCGCCACATTAAGAACAGGTGCGATAGGCTTTGGTTTAACGCCCTTCATATTAGCCTTTGCGGCAATACGTATGGCGGAAATCAAATCACGGGATGCCTCAGGAAGCGAGGTTTTAAGATTGACCTTCGGTTTGGCAACGACTTCAATAGCCCCAAGACTAAGCGCTTGCAACGATGTCTTTGACCCCTCTTCCGTCAACGTGGAACACATAACCACGGGCGTAGGCCGTTCAGCCATAATCTTTTTCAAGAAAGTGAGGCCATCCATACGCGGCATCTCTACATCAAGGATGATCACATCGGGCCAGATCTTCTTCATCTTTTTCTGAGCAAAAATGGGGTCTTGGGCCACACCTATCACCTGAATACCTGAAACGTCTTCAAGCATTTCCGTGAGCACCTTTCTGACTACCGCAGAGTCATCAACAATAAATACCCGTATCGCCATTTATGACCTCTTTACTCAATCCAAAAATTCATTTTCTACAAAGAACCGTGTTTAACCCACACATCGCCACTACCCACATCGAACACAATCTGCCTGTGCCCTGTTCCACCAACATGTGAGGCCCGTAGTAATATCTCTCTTTCCGAAAGATGTCTTAGTGCCGCTTCTGTATTTGTATTGCCCACCAACGCAGCCCCTTGCGGAGTTATATCAGTGAGCACATTGCTGCCGCCAAATATCTTGGCTTGATACTCGTTCAGTTGCGTTCCATATTTGGCCGCCTCTCTCTCAAACAGTGCCAGCGCCGCATCCGAATAACGACCATTAAGCTGCGACCCCGTGCGCACCACATTGTTAGCAGCTCTCCGGTCAGGAAGTACAAAATGACACATACCACCTATGCGAAGAATAGGGTGCCAAAGTGTGATGGCAATACACGAACCCAGAATCGTCTGAATTTGGCAATTAGACTCGCAAAAAAAGAACTCTCCGGGATGGATAAAGCGCCGGACATTATTCCCATGCGAACTTCCATCCGGGATTTCAGGGGGGAATTTCACTATAGCCGGCTGTTTTAAAGTTTTTGGTACACCGTAGGAATAATTGTTTCCAGTCCACCGTGAATACCTTTAAGTGACTCTGAGTGCCCAATAAACAGATAACCACCAGGCCGAATTTTGTCTACGAGTTGTTTGACAATCTGCCTTTTTGTTTCCAAATCAAAATAAATCAGTACATTGCGTAAGAATATGATGTCAAACAGACCCAAATCTCCCAATGGCCTTTTCAAATTCACAGATGAAAAAGTAACCTTTTGCCTCAATTTTTTATCAATCAAAAGGGTTCCTTCATGTTCACCCACCCCTTTAAGACAATATTTTTGTAGATACCCTTTCGGAATTCCATCAATACGTTCTTGTAAATAATGTCCCTGCTGAGCCACTTTGATCACACGACGACTAATATCAGAACCGAATATTTCCCAGGGCTTATAACCCAACACATCATCCAGAAGCATAGCAATACTGTAAGCCTCTTCACCCGTGGATGAGGCGGCGCTCCATACTCTGAGCATTTTTCCACCCTTCCATCTGGAAATAATCTCGTTCTTCAAAAACTCGAAATGTTTGGGTTCTCTGAAAAAATAGGTTTCATTGGTTGTCAAAAGGTCAATCGCCACCTGACGTTCACCATCATGCGGAGAAGCGATCATAAGGTCGAAATATTCTTGAAAGCTGTTAAGTGAATAATGTCGCAGTCTTTTGCTTAGACGAGATGTCACCAAGGTCTTTTTCGCATCACTCAGGTTAATACCCGCATGATCATAAATAAACCGTCTAAATGAAATAAATTCATTGTCTGTAATTTTAAAATTAAGCATTGATAAAATTCAGAGTTCGCTCCCTCATGAATGACCCCGAAAAGAGTAATGACTCCACACGCGACTGAGGATTTAGCTGGCGTGTATATTTTCTAAAACAGATAGCTCCGCAACCGAAAGAATATTCTCAATATCCAGCAGCACCAGTAACTGATCATTAACCTTACCCATGCTACTGATAAAATCGGTACGAATTTTGGTGCCAAACGAGGGAGCCGGTTCTATCTCACTCGACAAAATATCAAGCACTTCATTCACCACATCAACCGTAATGCCAATTTCCATTTTTTGCCCCTCATATTGAACCTCCAGAATAACGATGCTACTACGCTTTGTTCTTTGCGAAGGTTGTTCTGAGAAACGCAGCGCCAGATCAACCACTGGTACAACACTACCTCGTAGGTTAATCACACCCGCAATAAATTCAGGCATCATCGGAACCCGGGTGATATTCCCATAATCAATAATCTCCTTAATATTGAGAATATTTATCCCGTAGACCTCTGTATTCAGCACGAAAGTCAGGAACTGGGCAACATGATCACCTGCAATTTCATGCATCACATCTTGCGGGGAGATCTGTTTTTCCATTGTCTTATTCCTGTGCTAGAAACGTTCAAACTTCGATTCATCAATTTCAGCCTTATCAGAAAGCGTTGGTATTGATGCAGATGCCTTAGGGGTACGGCTCGGTTTAGGGGACGATACACCGATAGCAGGGGTATTTTTAGTTATGCTATCCACCGACAAACGAAAAAATGAAACAACCTGCTGCAAGTTTTCTGACTGTGCCTGCATCTCTTCTGCAGTGGCTGCGAGTTCTTCAGAACCCGCGGCATTCTGCTGAGTCACCTTGTCGAGTTGCTGCATCGCGCTGGTAATTTGGCCGACCCCGCTTGACTGCTCTTCCGAGGCGGCGCTGATTTCCTGAACCAATTCCGCCGTACGGGTAATATCCGGCACCATCTTCTCAAGTAAATTACCGGCTTTCTCAGCCACCTTTACACTGTCGCCGGTAAGCGTGCTGATTTCCGAGGCCGCAATCTGACTACGTTCGGCCAATTTTCTCACCTCCGCAGCAACCACGGCAAAACCCTTGCCATGTTCACCGGCACGCGCCGCTTCAATGGCGGCGTTGAGCGCCAACATATTCGTCTGGTAAGCAATATCTTCAATGATTGAAATTTTTTCGGCAATCTGGGTCATCGCCAGCACGGTGCCTGCCACGGCCTCGCCCCCTTCGGTTGCAGCCACTGCCGACTCACTGGCAATTTTATCCGTTGTCTGGGCATTCTCGCTATTCTGACTAATCGACGCCCCCATTTCTTCAACCGAAGCACTGGTCTCTTCGACGCTAGCTGCCTGTTCACTGGTTGCCTCACTTAATGAACTTGCCGTAGCGCTTACCTGAATGGAGGCAGAAGAAATCTGTTCCGAGTTCCCCTGGATCTGCTGTACCACCTTAATCAGTTTTTGCTGCATGTTTATCATCGCAGCATAAACACCAACCCGTTTCTTCTCGTCAACACCACTGAGATCCATAGTGAGATCGCCATTGGCAATCGCCTCGGCAAGCACCCGAACTTCGGCTGGATCAGCACCCAACTGCCCCATTATGCTGCGAGTAATCCAATATGCAATAAGCACACCCAGCACAAGCGCTACCGCCGACATAATCAACAAAAACAACACTGCCGTACGTTCATCTTCAAGTGCTTTTTCAGCGGCCTGTTTAGTAAACTCTGCGATTTCATCCAGAAGAGATTCCAGCTCTTTATCCAACTCTTCTTCAACCACCTCAATCTTTTCTGCCATTGCATGGACAGCATGCAGATCTCCCTGAGTTATCTTGGCAAAGACTTTGAAGGCTTGCTCATCGTAGGCATTATGTTTTTCCTCTATGCCTTTAAGTAGTTCTAAAATATGTTCAAACTCTTTCTTATCTTTTTCTGTGTGCGCACGATTTATTGCCTCAGCGGCCATCGCCTTACCCTCTTTCAACTCTTCAACCACTTTTTTCGATAATTCCTCAAAGACATTTACTGCATGATTAAACCGTGCTTTTTTGGTGGTGTCCGTTTTTATATTTTCACCAAACCGCAATGCACGCTCAAAATTTATAGCCTGCTCCAATTGATGAACGGTGGCCTTTGAGACTATCTCATTTAGAGGCATGTCCAGCTCAGTGATAGCTTCAATCTCTGCTCCCAGAGCCGACAATTTCAGGTACGTTGTTAGGCTAATAATAAATATCATTGTCAAAAAGAAAGCAGCAATAACACCCAACTTTGCTCTGACACCCATTTCGTTAGATTCTTTGATGCTCATTTCGACTTTCCTTTAAGTGATTAAATATAATTTACTTTTTTAAAAAAATACGAAATATAATTTCTGCTTATGACGGTTTAGTACTATTTTGAATATTTCCAACCAGTGAGATCTCATCGATCGACAGAACATTTTCAATGTTCAGAAGAATCAGAAGCCTGCCATCCACCTTGGCCATGCCACTGATAAAACTTGTCTGGATGTGGCTCCCCAGAGAGGGGGCTGGTTCAATTTCACCGAGATGAATATCAAGCACTTCATTGACCATATCGACCGTGATACCAATCTCAATTTTGAGATCATCATTTTTCACCTCAAGGATAATAATGCTGGTACGTTTGGTGTGCTTTGTTGGTTTACCGGAAAAACGCTGACTCAAATCAATCACCGGAACCACACTACCCCGCAGGTTAATCACCCCTGAAATGAATTCTGGCATCATGGGGACTTCGGTAATTTCACCATACTCAATGATTTCTTTAATATTAAGAATCTCCAGGCCGTAAACCTTTCCGCCCAGTAAAAAAGTGAGATATTGCTCAACCGCATCCGAGCCCTGCTCATCAAAATCAGTGTTATTTTCTACTTGTTGCATCGCTGACTCCATTTGAATTTATAGCGATTACACTTGTTAGCATTGCCATCATCACTAAACGTAGCTTCTCAATGAACATACAATCACTGATATTCATCACCTTCCATTTTGAGTTAATGAATGACATTAGAAGACGCCGTCTGCGGCTGACCGGAATTAATAACCCGAGACACCATCGCAGGAATATCAATAATCATCGCTACCTCACCGCTGCCAAGAATTGTGGCGCCACTGATCCCCTTCAGGTTTTGAAAGACTTTACCCAGCGGCTTGATAACCGTTTGATGTTCACCCAGAAGCTCATCAACCACGAATCCCGCCTTTTTTCCCGCAAATTTAACCACCACAATGTTGTCACAGTGCTTATCATAATTTTCTTCCGACGAACCAAACAGGTCGCTCAAGTACATAAAGGGTAAAATCTCCCCGCGCAGGTTAATGTAATTAGCCTGCCCATCCTTACTCCGGATCGATTCATCCAGTTCAATACACTCTTCAACCATATCCAGTGGAAGGATGTACTGCGCGTCACCCACCCGAACCTGAAAACCATCAATAATGGCCAGAGTCAGAGGCAAGCGAATAGAAATAGTCGTTCCTTTACCTTCTTCACTTTCGATCTCAACCTGGCCACGCAGTGACTCAATATTTTTACGCACCACATCCATGCCCACGCCACGACCAGAAAGGTTGCTCACTTTCTCTGCCGTCGAAAATCCCGCCTCAAAAATAAGCTGATATATCTCCTGATCACTGATCTGCTGATTTTCCTCAACAAGTCCTTTTTCCAGCGCTTTATTGAGTATCTTTTCTTTGGATAAGCCACCGCCATCATCTTTAATCTGGATGACGATACTGCCTGAATCATGAAATGCATCCAGGTTCACGATACCCTTGGTCGACTTGCCCATCTCAATTCTCTTTTCAGGTGACTCAATACCGTGATCGATAGCATTTCTCACCAAGTGCATAAGAGGGTCACCAATTTTTTCAATCAATGTCTTGTCGAGTTCAGTTTCTGCACCACTGATGCGCAAATCGATGTCTTTATTCATATTACGACTGACTTCGCGCACCACCCGCTTGTAACGATTAAAGATTTCACCGATCTGAACCATGCGTAGCCCAAGAGCGGTATCACGCACCTCCTCAACCAGACGCAGTAAATTTTCCATCGCCTCATTCAGGTCAGCATCCTTCTGTCTACGTGCATTGAGATCGGCGTTGGCTGAGCCTATAACAAGCTCACCGACCAGGTTGACTAGGCTCTCCAATTTAAGAGCATTGACCCGAATGGTCTGCTGGACATTAACGCGTTTCTGCTTTAGATCAGTCTGTTTTTTGAGTGCGGCATCAACCACTTCCTGCTGCACTACATGCTGCCCAACAGCGACTTCACCAAGTGGTGGCACCTGCTGATCTGTAGCACCAGCAGTGACTTCATCGGTTATATAATCCTGGACGTTAAGCACATTATCCTTTTCAAGTGATGTAAGAGCACCACAAGCCACTAGCATATCGCCGATACGCATATCCTCTTCAGGTAGATCCTCAATCATCTTTATATAGGCGTTAATGTGACTGTGTGGTGGCAAGACACTGATCTTGCAGTCATCCTGAATAAACTCGAAAACCTCTTCTATGGTTTCTTTATTGATATTGGGTGCAATCAATACGATCTCAAAACCGAGATAACAGTTCTCCGGATCGTATTCAAGCCACTGGGGTATTGCATCCTCAATAAGGATAACGCTCTTGAGTTCACCAATTTTATTGAGATAATTGATAAATGATGCCGGGTCCATACCGTTACGAAAGGCGTTGATGCCAAAGCGAAGAGAAATATGCCAGTCTTTGTTAACGACACCATCAATATTTTCGTCAGCGACATTCGTCGCCGGTGTCGTAGCGATGATCTCCTCATTTGTCGGTGTGACTCCCAGACAATTATTCAACTTTTCTATAAGTTCATTATCTGTGCGTTTCAATTCATCATCCACCCCACCTGTCCCACCCAGGGCATTGTTAACTAAACTCTCCAGGTGATCGCGACTTAAAAGAAAAAGGGAAACCAGCTCTTCATCAACGGTAAGAGACCCCTCTCTGATAATAACCAGAACGCTTTCAACAATGTGGGTAAACTCAACGATGTCATCCAGCCCGAACAGTCCCGCTGCCCCCTTAATAGTGTGAAAGGTACGAAACAAATCGTTTATGCCGTCAAGGGTATCGGATTGATTATCAAGGTTATCCAGATTAAGAAGCGCCTGTTCAGCAACACCCAAAAGATCCTCTGCCTCATCGGCAAAGATTTGTAAACTGTTGTCGCTCATGCCGCGTCCCTAATATTAAAAGAATCACTCACACCGTAGCTCTCCATAAATTTGGCGACAACAGCACTCACTGCGGTAATTTTCAGTTCTTTATTCTTCCGGGCCAACTCATTTCTAAACGCCAGTAATAATTGAATACCAGCTGAATCAATCTCTTCAACATCGGCCAGTTTGAGTTCAAATCTGTCATAGCAGTCAATCTCTTCAGAGAACGCCTGTTTGAGAGCCTCAATGACATAAATGGTCAACTCTTCATCAATAACCAATTTACAGAGTCCCTTGGTTTTGTTACTGCCACGCTCTCGCTTAAGTGCCATGACTTAACCCCTGATGTGTTAAATTAATATTTAACACGTTATAGACCAACCAGTTTTGAGACAACATCAAGCAATTTTGGTGGCTGAAACGGTTTAATAATCCATGCTTTGGCACCCGCCGCTTTGCCTTCCTGCATTTTTGATTTTTCTGCTTCGGTGGTGAGCATGCACACGGGCGTGAATTTATAAGCGGGCAATTTCTTCAATTCCCTAACAAAGGTGATCCCATCCATATTGGGCATATTGACATCACTGACGATTAAATGAATTTTTTGGCCGGTCATTTTTGACAAGGCATCTTTTCCATCACAGGCTTCAATCACGTCATAACCTGCACCTTTCAATGCAATACCCACAACACTGCGGACAGAACTTGAATCATCAACAATTAATATAGTTTTTGACATCTTTCACCTTCACGATTTTCTAAAATGAGGAGCTTTTAAAAAAAAACTACATCACCTTCATTCGACTCCTGATTGTTTTCCGTGGATTTATTACCGGTTAATTTTTTATGTACTTCACGCTCACTGGTCGTGGTATATTCCCCGGCCATTTTTTCCAGGAAAACTTCGATATCAAGATTTTGGTGGTCTTCTATCTGTTCTGAGAGATCAGACATATTGCGTTCAACATGGCCAAGAATTTGTGAAACGCGATCCTGAAACTGCATTGACACCAGTGCATTTTCAATTTCCAAGGTAATGTTTGATGAAAATTGCACAAGATGTTCTGCCCCTTCGTCTCGCTCTTTTCTGGTCTCTT
This sequence comes from uncultured Ectothiorhodospiraceae bacterium, assembly GCA_964401355.1. Taxonomy (GTDB): domain Bacteria; phylum Pseudomonadota; class Gammaproteobacteria; order SZUA-152; family SZUA-152; genus SZUA-152. The sequence goes on from CAYNYJ010000066.1 coordinate 15,376, forward strand.
CATGCTGGCTGATCACGGCTTGAATATGTTCACCTGCAACCGTAATAAGGTTCTTTTCAATTTCACTATTAACTGAAAACTTATCGGACATATGAGAAAACTGTTCATTAACTTTGGTTACACTGGCAATAATATCAGCAGCGATCCCCCCTGAGCGATTGGCAAGACTCCGCACCTCATCAGCAACCACGGCAAAGCCGCGTCCCGATTCTCCCGCACGCGCGGCTTCTATCGCAGCGTTGAGTGCCAGTAAATTAGTCTGCTCAGCAATGGATCCAACATCTCGCGCCATGGCATCCAGCTTCTCGGTAAATGAGGCAAGTTCGGTAATTTCCTGCTGTGACTCCTTTCTCATCTTCACGAGTTTAACAAGGGTGGAGGAAATGTTATCCAGTCGCTCTTTTATCTCGGCGATGGAGAGTTCATCATTTCCAATTTTTCCACTCACAATTGAATGCAGGTCATTCACGATACCGGAAAAGCGTTGCGTAAGGTCATTGATTGCGGTGGTAGAAATATTGATACAGTCGTTTATCTGATGAGCCCAGATAGGCATATTGTGATTGCCTATCATCTGCAATGAATGGATCGGATGCTGATATCCCAACACCTGTGTCTCTAACTCGGAAACGTGATCCTCGGTCTGAGTATGCTTCTGGCGCAGTTGTGCATGAGTGCTACTCTTGGCATAACCCAACGCAAACTCAGCAGCAATCAAGCTAAAAGCTGCAACCAGCGCGAACAGTGAATCAACGGCGAGCACCAGAATAAGGGCTGTCAGCCCTGCTAATCCTGCAGGTATTTTGTGCCAGATTTTATTTTTCGACTCCACTCTTCTCAACCTCTACATTCAGATATTCGTGACGTTAATGCCACTCAGCACGTTTGATATCGCAGCCAAAACGACAATACCAGCTAGCCAGCGCCGACGGTAAGCACATATTAGTCTATGAACACCCAAAATTTTTTTGCGCCAATGAATATCGCCAGCATCATACAGATTAGACTCATTCCAATATGATGATTACAGGTAGCAAACCATCAGCTGAATTCACGTATCGACACAAGACTGACAATCTTTATGAGGAATTAGGATTAGAATTTAGCTACTCTTTGAGTCGAAGTTTTTCAGGCACTTGCCTGAAACCATGAGTCAAAAATGCCACAGGGGTATAACTGGGCCACTTGATCGCTATGGCAAACCCCTAGTTTGCTTTGTTATTTATGACAACATTGATTCCCTTACCCATAAAAATACGCTGAAGCGTACCCAGCCAATAACCCGAAAAAGAACCGTCCTCTTCGTACCTAAAACGTGAAGTAGCCAACTGATCTTGATTGATATTCGCAAAAGGAGGATGACTAAAGGTCTCAGGCAAAAGCCAATAATTAAACGGCAGATACAGTTGATATTCCTGGAGAATTGATCACAACAGCAGCCAATTGACGTAATATCGACTATAAATATATGCGTTACACAGCCCGTTGCTTATCGTTTTAACGAAGGCCACACATGAAAATCGCGTTAATCATCGTATTGCTGCTCATTGCCACTGTTGTAATTTACTTCTCCATTCTGGCTGCCAACTCAAAATCAGGAATAGCGGCAGGATTAGCTGATGGAAAACTATCGAAATGTTCCCACAAACCCAACTGTGTCTGTAGTGAAGACAATATTGCGACCCTTCATTACATTGACCCCATAACAATTTCTCAAAACAATTCACTGGACGCATTCATTATTGTAAAAAATGTCATCCAATATATGGGGGGTAGCATTCAGTCGGAAAGAAGCCACTACTTGGCAGCGACTTTTTCATCGGCCATTTTCGGATTTGTGGATGACCTGGAGCTCAGGTTAGATGTCGTTAAAAATATAATCCATATCCGCTCAGCATCCAGAGTCGGTCATAGTGATGCGGGCGTCAACAAGAAGAGGGTCGAACGACTAAAACATCTATTCAACAAAGAAGTTCCCGCTGTCAGGAAATAATTAAACACCTCAACTCACTGCATCAAATCGAAACATTCACCCTTAAAACTGTGAACAAAATTGACAAGAATTTCGACTGTCACTCGATAAACCGCTTTTTAATATCTGCATCCGGTATCCAGCAGGCTTGTTTTTTTCCAAACCACCGGTAGCGGTTATTTCCAAGCCAATCGTAAACTCTGTTGCGAATCAATTTTGGTATTATTAATCCGTAAGCGATCAGTAAACCCCATCTAAAAATCCATCCATCATCCTGCTACCG
>CAYNYJ010000067.1:0-17127 GCA_964401355.1 uncultured Ectothiorhodospiraceae bacterium
CAAATCATGGGTGAATCAGGCCTCTTTACTTACTCGTTAACGGGACAGCAGTGAAGACAACTAGCAAAATTACAGTAAAATTCGTTTCCTACTACTAAAGGTTTTATTTTTAAATCCGATAACCATAACACTTGCATATCGTTATTTTCTCAGGAAATAATAGGCACAGTCGACTAACACGCAACATGGAGCAGTTCATGCGGAAACTTTCACTATTTGTAGTATTAGCGCTATTTCTATTCAGCACTGCTGTGGCCTACGCTAACGATGATTTCCCCGGGCGTGCCAAATACCCAAAAATCCCCTTCATTGAACTGGCTGACCTTTACGGCAAACTCAATAATGTCATCGTCGTCGATGCCCGCTCAAAACTGGAATTTGAAACACTGCGCGTGAAAGATTCCGTGAACATCCCTGTGGCCAGCATACAATTTGAGGAAAATATCGCCAAGTTACGATCCACCACAGACAAAACCATCGTTTTTTACTGCAATGGGCACACCTGCATGAAATCTTACATCGCTACCCAAAAAGCGATTGAAGCGAATATCAACGATGTGTATGCCTTTGATGCTGGCATTTTTGACTGGACTAAGGCCTATCCAGATCAAGCTGTGTTACTAGGAGTCAGCCCGGTCAATCTGGCCCATCTCATTCCCAAGTCCAACTTTAAGAAGCGCCTGCTCACCCCGGATGATTTCAGCGATCGCGCTACCGCAGCGGGTAACAATCTGATGGTCATAGATGTGCGCGACAAATTCCAACGTGCGGGCATTGGTTTCTATCCTGGCCTGGAGCGCTGGGCGAGTCTCGACCAACAGCAAAAACTCGACCGCTATATCAAAAAGGCGCTCAAGCAGAACCGCACACTTTTAATTTATGACGAAGTCGGCAAACAAGTACGCTGGCTACAGTACGCACTGGAAAAAGCCGGCGCTAAAGATTATTACTTTATGAAAAAGGGGGCACGCGGCTACTACAGTGAACTTGTCGCCCTGGAAAACAAAAAATAAGGCAATCTCAAAACAGCCGTTACTGAAACCGTTTAAAACTCGACGTACCTACAATGAATGTTGGCGCCTCGATTTTGTGCTGTTTTCTCAACTCTCGACCAATGACAACAGCTGCGCAGGTGACGACGAAACGCTTTCGCGATAAACTCAAGTCGATGATCAACCTGCATTTATAGGCAATACAACTGAATTACTATGGATGAACTACGAAAATACACACGTTTACCGCTCGACATCATAGTCGAAATCCATTTGGCAGACGGTTCCCGGCTCTACGGCGAGACCGCCGATATCAGCCTTGATGGCGCATTCGTCATCCTCATTTCCCCACCCAATATCCAGTTAGAGCAAACCTGCACTCTGGAACTCATCATCAAAAATGAAGAGGGTTGGGTGCGTGTTTCCTTTGAGTGCAGTATTGCGCACAACAAAGACGATGGCATCGGCCTTCAGTTTACTCGCGCCGACACTCCCCACCACGAATCCTTTCTGAAACTCTTGCTCGACGGCAGTAATGACATCGACAAACTGCTTGATGAACTTTCCCAACACCCCCGCAAGGAGTTCCAATTCTCCTCCAACTAAGCACAGTCCAGCCGCGTCATGACAGCTCTTTGCACTTGGTAACACCTCCTAACTACAAATCAAGAACTCTAAGAACGCTATTGGTATTTTGCGGTGTTTGATCACCATTGAGGTGTTCATAAATAATGTCATAGCTTTCTCTTACCACAACGACCGGATTGTTATCCTTATAACTATGCCCCAGGAAAATACGCTTATTGGTCGTTGTATCACGCAAATAAAATGTCGCGCTTTGATAAATGCTGGCCGCAAAAGCCAGGCTGTCCAGAGTAAAACTTGGATCAATACGCCATGCCGTGATATTTATCCCATAGACCCCGTCAACATTTAACACTTCGTTAAAATCCACGATGTGCATTTCATTTTGTGGCACGGCATCACCTGCTAAATGATCTATGATGACGTCGTAAGTTTGATAACCATCGGCACCCGGAATTGAAATGAGTTTTACTGGCTCATTACTGATGTCACTATAACCAAACAAAAATACATCATTGACATCATCGCCACGCAACAGGAACTGAACGCTATCGCTGGCGTCAGCGGGGAAATTTCTACGGTTAAGCGTAAAACGCCCCGTCACATCAACCGATGCCACTGACACATTGAAAGGCGATACGTCACTATTTAAAGTAATGCCTGTTGACACCACAGCATTCACATTTTGTGGCACGGCTGCGCCTGATTTATGTCGGTACAAAACGTCATAAGCGCCCAGCGTCACCACTCCCGCACCCAGGTCGATATCCAGATCACTACTAATGACACGTACCACATTCGCTGCAACGTCGCTGGCACCAATAAACATTTCATCATTGGGATTATTCACTCCGCGCAAATAAAAATTGGCATCGTTGTATTCATCTTCTGGAAAAGCATTGCCATCCAGTATAAAAAAGGGGGTAATAGCCACAGTGATGATATCAATAGTTTGCGATGGATTTGCATCATCGATGACAATATTGCTGACCAAAATCGCATCGGTATTGACGGGCAGTGCATCGCCCTGCACATGCTGATAAATAATATCGTAAATCCCTTCCACCACGGACAGGGTTATCGGCAGGTCAAAGCTCGCGCCCAACGCCACGCGATCCCCTGTGCTGGCATTGCGCAGGAAAAACAGCGCCTTTTGATATTGGCTGGCCGGAAAGGCCCCCATATCCAGCCTGGCATCAAATTGAAAACGCACACTAGCGACATCCACATTAAGCGCCCCGTTGGTGTCAACAACAACCGTATCAACCACCACACCCTGATTATTCGGCACGAGATCACCACCCGTTTCCAACGAGTAAATCACGTCATAAGTACCTGGCATGACCTGCACCGGATCAGGCGAGGCGCTATGACTGTTACCCAGAAAGATGCGTTCACCCCCGGCGCTGGGCTGCAGATAAAACACCCCCTCATCATATTCGCTCAACGGAAAGGCCAGCCCATTGTGCGTAAACGATGGTGTGACCTGCCAGGCCGTCACCGCGATGGGCAGAGCCACGTCACTGTTGAACGCAACACCGGTTTGCACCGGGCTATCCACATTCTGCGGAACACCCTCGCCGGTTTCGTGTCGATACAACACATCGTACGTGCTCTGTACCACTCGCACTGCGGCTGGACTGGCATCGTGGCTGGAACCCAGGACGGCAAAATCATCGGACGACGTGGTACTACGCAAGACAAAATTACCATCGTTGTATTCACTCACATCAAATTCAACGCCATTCAGGGTGTAACTAGGGCTCACCAAAGTGCTCAACACATTTACCACCAACGTCTGGAGCGGGATCACTTCGGGAGTATTATTGCCACCCCCTGGCGCACCGCACGCCATCAGGCCCGTTACTACCCCTACCGTGAGCAACCAAGCCCCTGCACGAATGCTGAAATCGTTGATATTCCTTCTTTCGCACTTCCGTTCCATCGTTAATACTCCTTAAAACACTGTTCACTACCTGGAACGTATAGATACCCTGCGGGCCTCCCAGTTCCCGCGATTTTTCCGGTTATTTCACCCAGTCCATCTCTAAATCACAAAATATCCTTAAAAGGTTAGCCCTCACCCAACGATATTATTTCCCCGCAAGCATCTAACACGACAATCTGCCGACTGTAGCCACAATCACCAAAGGCACCTCCTGTCGTCACCCCGTACGTCACCCGCCTCGTGGCGTAACTGCTGGCGCATAATCTGGCAATGTGTCCGAAAAAGTTCCGCGATGCGGCGATAGATTTGACCAAAACACGGCCAGGTTTATTGGAAAAAACTGTGCATGGCGGGAAGATTCCGGGCTTTTTTCGTCAACTTTCCCGGCACTCATCGCATACGTCTATGGCTCGCGAGCACCCAGCCCCATCTCGCACCGTCGTTCCAGCAACGCTATTTCATGCTAAAGTGTCGGCACTTTTGTCATTCACCGGTATCCCGTGCTGTGCGCACCCATCCAAGGAAAACCCCAGCCATGCCCACTGCTAAACGAGGACTCTCTCATCGGCGGCACCTGAGCATGACGATAATCCTGACGATAGCAGCGACCCTGTTGCTGGGGGCCTGCGCCACCACCGCGGACAGGATGGATGATCTCAACCAAACCCTGCGCGGTTACGAAAAGGCAATCCGCTGGGCCAAATATGACGCCGTCTATTCCTTCCACAAATGGGAAGACGTCCAGCCCAGCATTCCCGCCGACATGGAAAATTTTCGTGTTACCCACTTTGAAGCCCTCGGCGAAAAATTCGACCCTAAAAACTGGAGCATGAAACGCAGCGTCAAATTGCGCTATTACAACACCGAAGATCCACGCGAAAAATCCATGAAATTTTCACAGGAGTGGAAATATTTCAAAGAAAGCAAACGCTGGTACCTGATTAGCTCACCCGTTCTTTTTCAATAAGCCCGCACCACAACACTCGCCTATGCCGCACATCACCGCCCCATTCGCCCTCAAACGGCTGTTGGGCGCAAGCATTTTATTGCTCGTTTCCAGTAGCTGGGCGGGCCCCTTGCATGATGCTGCGGAAACTGGCAACACCGAAAAAGTTCAGCGGCTGATCAGTGCCGGTGCTGATATCGCCGAAATCGATTCGCACGGCATCTGGCCACTGCTGGCTGCCGTTACCGATGGCAATAGCACCATGATCAACCTATTGCTGAAATTGCACGCGGATCCCAATCAAACGGATCAATACCAATATTCGGCCCTGCACGAGGCCGCCAGCCTGGGTCATCGCGACGTGGTGGAAATGCTCCTCGATGCCGGGGCCAATATCAACGCCCGCGACATCAATGGCATCACACCGCTGGGCTACGCGCAGCGCTCTGTGAGTCAGGAAACAGTGGCCCTGCTTCAGGATATGGGTGGTATCCAATAATCCCTGCAGCTGACGCGTTGAACACCCTCTCAGCGATGCGTCACCCGCTCATCGGAACGGGCAAAGACACGTGACAGCGCGATGCCTGCCGCCAGATAACTCCTGGTTTCCACCAGAGGGCTGTCATCAAACACCGCCCCGTGCAGATCGTCATAGCGCACAAAACCACCGACAAACCAGCGGTCTGAATACACCGCCAACGTCAGGCTGACACGACTACCGCCGTAGCCTGCTTCAGCCTCATAAGCCGAACGAGTGTTGGTAATAAACTGCGGCGCCACTTCATAAAAATATTCGTGATACGCCTGGGAGGCAAAAATAGGGCCCGCGGACAGGCTCCAGCGCCACAATGAACGCGGCTTGCCTTTCGTCCATATCCAATTGAGATACGGCGAAAACACCCAGCCCTGGTGGCCGAGCAGCGGGTCACCCACCGACAGGGCCGCCCGCAGCGGCAAACGCAGCCACCACTCCTGCTCCCACTCCTTGCGCCGGTTTCCGTTTTGCCCGAGCACAATTTTCAATGATGGCCCCGCCTCCGCCACCGGGTCGAGCCCCGGCATCCCGTCACGGGCGCCTTTGCCATTGGGCACTGGCAGACTACCGGCCACGCTGAAATCCAGTTGCAGGCGATTACGATGCAGCAACTCCCCGCGCAATCCCTCTTCGTCGATCTTAAACCGATCCCCGCGATAGGCCACAAAAGGCACCGGCAGGACAACGGTCTCGTGGCCCTTGGCGCCCCGATAGGCGGGAATACCCAAAATGCCCGCGCCCAGCCCAATTTCCCATTTGGGCAAGTGAACGGCCCACACCGATGGGGCCTGCAACAGCCCCAGCAGACACAGCAGCCCCATCACGCTGCGCACTCGTCTAACCCGACCCTGCCTAACCTTCAACAAAAAACCCTTTAATTGTTGGGACACCTGCCATTTATTTCGCATACGGCCTCTCAAAATTATGTGGTCAATTCACGGGACACTCACGCAGGAGAATGACACAAAACAATCACGCAATCGTCACATATCTTCTGCATCGCCGATACCGCACAATATTCCTCAACCGAGCCCACACTGGCTCGACTGCCGACAGACTTTAGGCGACAATGTGCAGCTCACTTTTTAGGTGGCGCAGTCGCGCCACACATCAAAGCAGACACAGTGAAAAGCATGACGACACAATACAAAACCGACGATTTACGCATTCAGGGCATCAAGGACGTGGTGGCTCCCGCGACGATCATTGCTCAACATCCGCTGACCGATGCCGCCGCAAAGACCACCGCGACGGCGCGTCAGGCCGTACATGACATTCTTGCCGGTAACGATGATCGCCTGCTGGTGGTGATTGGCCCCTGCTCCATCCACGACCCCGAGGCCGCGTTGGAATATGCCAGCCGTCTCAAGGCCGTGCGCGAAGAATTGGCCAGCGACCTGCTGATCGTAATGCGCGTCTACTTCGAAAAACCGCGCACCACAGTGGGCTGGAAAGGCCTGATCAACGATCCCCAGCTCAATGGCAGCTTCGAGATTAACGAAGGTCTGAGCCTGGCACGACGCCTGCTGGTTGATATCAACGACATGGGCATCCCCGCCGGCACCGAATACCTCGACTTGATCACCCCGCAGTACATCTCAGACCTGATCAGCTGGGGCGCCATCGGTGCCCGCACCACCGAAAGCCAGGCCCATCGCGAATTGGCCTCCGGTTTGTCCTGCCCGGTGGGGTTTAAAAACGGCACCAATGGCAGCCTCAAAATCGCCACCGATGCGGTCAATGCCGCCAGCCAGCCGCACTATTTTTTGTCGCTGACCAAAGCCGGCCATTCGGCGATTTTTGCTACTACCGGCAACGAGGATTGTCACATCATTCTGCGCGGGGGCGCCACCCCCAACTACGACGCCGACAATGTTGAAAATGCCTCACAGGAAATGCAGACCGCGGGACTGGCTCCCCGCCTGATGATCGATTTCAGTCACGCCAACAGCAGCAAACAGCATCAACGCCAAATCGCCGTAGGGCAGGATGTCGCCGCACAGATTGCCGCCGGAGATACGCGCATCATGGGCGCGATGATCGAAAGCCACCTGGTGGGGGGACGCCAGAACGTGGTGGCGGGAGAGGAACTGTTGTTCGGCCAAAGCATCACCGATGCCTGCATCAACTGGGATGACAGCCTGCCGCTATTGCGCGAACTCGCCGCAGCCGTCAGCACACGACGCGCCAACCACAGCAACAAAAGCTGATGGATCCACTCGCAGGCTGGGAAAAAATTCTGCTCGGCCTGTTCGCCGTGGTATTTCTGGTGTGGGTTGTGCCCGGTTTAAAAAACAGCTTTCAACAAGGCGATGAACAGAAAGAAAAAGACTGGAAAGGTGCCTTGATCCCACTGGCCCTGGTCATCCTGTTTGTGCTGTTTCTTATTTCGATGGTCTGACTCCGGCACTTCCTGAACGCACTCCCCACGCACATCAAACACCCTACAGCCAAGCCGACTCACTCCAGCACGACGCTCGCTACAACATCAACCGCAGCAAAACCCGCTACCCAAAAACAACCCGCCCGAGTTTATATGTGCCGGCTATACTGGCCGTGCTCGGCACCGGCCATCAGGTCACGAAAATCATCGCCCTTGAGGTGTATTAACTCTTCGTGATTGCCCGCTTCAAAATAGACGTCTTCACACTCCACCAATCGATTATCGATGGCAACATCGACACCATAGGCTTCACCCAAAGGTGGGATTGCCCCGAGTTCACAATCAGTAAAGATGTCCGCCAACTCATCCTCGGTGGCCAACTCCAGACGCCGATCCAGCTGGTCGTCCAACAGGGAGAATTCCACTTGATGACTGGCGGGCACAACCACCATAAGATAACCACGGTAGTCTTCTGTCATGACACACTTGGCGAGCTGATCGCCGGGGATGTGTGCCGCTTCTGCGGTTTCCAAACTACTTGAAGAATGGGGATGGGGTACGATATCGTACTCAACACCCCAGCGGCTGAGATAATCTTGTAACGTCAGTGACACTGCCATGAGAAACCCTCCTCTCTTGCTTGCCCATGACTTATCTATAGCCGAGGCCAATGCCTTTGTACAGGTAGCACGTTCAAACCATCGAGCCCATCAATATCCGCATTAAATCAATTAAACAAGACAACAGACCTTAACTATCGTCGCTGGCTTCCGAGCTTACTAAATAACACCGGCTTGGTTAAAATCCACACCCAGCACATCACCCTTGGAGAAGCACATGCATTGCGTCGTTTACAAAGGCACCAGAAAACCCGACGATTATTTATACGTGGAAAAAGCCGACGACTTCACGCGCGTGCCTGAGGCTTTGTTGGATATGATGGGAGAACTGCAATTGATACTGACTCTGGAATTATCCGCCGACCGGCAGCTCGCCCAGGCCGATGTCATTCAAGTCATGAAACTACTCAACGAGCAAGGCTACTATCTACAGATACCGCCAAAGATTCACGAAGATATTTCGACACAATAAACCGCTTTTCGCCATCATTGAATGAATATGCAACCCTCTCACTTGTCGTCATTCTTCCATCAAATCAGACGGCAACTCACTGATAGGCACTTCATGCTGATCCATGCTGATTTTGTATTTTCCGTCCATCCCCGTTAATCGATAGGCCATGATGCCGAAATCAAAACCCTTGGGATGCAGTTCACGTTTACCATCAATCCATACTTCAAGACCGCCCCCCATAAACGTCGATTCCGAAATCAAGATTTCACCACCTTCGGCGTGCGCTTCGAGAGAAGCCGTCAAATTCACTTCCTTGCCCACCACACTGTAACTGGCATGTTTGCTGGAACCCACATTGCCCACCATCACTTCACCGGTGTTAACACCAATACCCACCTTTATCTCGGGCAAACGCTTTGCCACATTGCGTTCATTCACTTCGGGCACAGCCAATTGCATCGATAATGCGCAAGCCAAAGCACGTTCAATGTCATCATCACGAGTCTTGGGAACGCCAAAGGTAACCAGCATTTCATCGCCCATCAGTTTATCGATGGTGCCATGAAATTTTTGCACCACATCGATCATCACGTCATAAAAGTTGTTCAGCATGGTCACCACTTTTTCTGGCGACAAGCGTTCCGACAATTTGGAGAAATCGCGGATATTAATAAACAGCAAGGTCACTTCTTCCAGTTCACTACCAATCAAACTAGCTTTAGGTGAGGCCACTAGGTTATGCGCCACATCTTCTGTGACGTAACGACCAAACAAATTAAGCAATAATTTATTACGCCGTTTAGCATCCTCAGATAACGCCGTAATCTTTTTATGCGCGGTGACCACACTTAGCTGGGTCTTCAGTCGCGCCTGCAATATCTGTGCATCAATGGGTTTTGTGACGTAATCATTGGCACCCAGTTCCAGCAGTTCGACCACTTTATCGCTGTCATCCAGTGCGGACACCATAATCACCGGCAAGGCCGACATGGAATAATCCTGACGAATGGCTTTGAGCACTTCAACGCCATCGACATCAGGCATCATGATGTCCAGCAATACCAGGTCAAAGGATTCCTGTTTGATTTTTTGCAACGCCTCCTTGCCACCCGAGGCCAGTGTGACCCTGTGCCCTTTACGGGCGACGATGCGTTCGATAACACCCCGGTTAAGGGCGTCATCGTCTACTGCTAGGATGTGACAGCTCTTGCTCATGTGTCCTCTCTTTTGATTCGTCCGTTAATCCAAAGACTTAGCCTTGGAAAACCGCCTCTGGCAAACAACCGCCTTCGTGTGATGATTTCCCGTTATGCAGGAAGGGCTATCGACACATTAGCGCTTTTATTGAGTCGCGAACACAAGAAAGGCCAGTCATTAGACTGGCCTTTCTCAAACAGAGCTTAAAGTAACTTAAAGCTTATCGGCATTATCCGACAAATAAGCCGCAACACCTTCGGGTGAAGCCTTCATTCCCTTGTCACCCGACGTCCAACCGGCCGGACACACTTCGCCATGCTCTTCGTGGAACTGCAGGGCATCGACCATGCGCAACATTTCATCAACATTGCGACCCAGGGGTAAATCATTCACCACCTGATGACGCACATTGCCTTCTTTGTCGATCAGAAAAGAACCACGAAAGGCCACACCGGCTTGCGGATGCTCAACGTCATAAGCCTGACAGATACTGTGAGTGATGTCGGCTACCAGGGTGTAACCCACGGCACCGATACCACCTTCGTTGATCGGCGTATTACGCCAGGCGTTATGAGTGAAATGGGAATCGATAGAAATACCGATCACTTCCACACCGCGTTTTTTAAATTCGTCCAAACGGTGATCAAACGCGATCAATTCCGACGGACAAACAAACGTAAAATCCAGCGGGTAGAAAAAAATCACGACGGGTTTGCCTTCAGTGGTGCTGGCAAAGTTGAATTCATCAACAATCGAACCATCTCCCAAGACGGCAGGGGCGGTAAAATCAGGGGCTTTGCGGCCGACAAGTACTCCCATGGGCATATCCTCCATTAAGTTATTTTGGTTATTTCAAGATTAAATAAGTCTTCACAAAACGCAATATCCATTGCAATGTGGCCTGCCGAGTTTAACACTCAGACTTAATAATTAGAAAGAATCTAAACTGTGTTGAACGACACAGGCAAATCAGAAATTCAGAAAACAGAACGATGCCGCCGGAACTACAAGCTCAGTTTTTTATGGGCGTGCGACAAATCTTCCAGCACTGATGAATTTTGGGGTTACGCGCAAAATCCTTAGGTAACGTCAGGGTACTGATGTTCTCGATATTCAGCCCGGTGAACGCATCTTCATCCAATTTAAAACGGCGAAAATTATTGGAGAACACCAGCAAGCCTCCCGGTGCCAGCAAAGCCGCAGTCTTTTGAACCAGCTCCACGTGGTCACGCTGGATATCGAAACTGTTGTCCATACGTTTGGAATTGGAGAAGGTCGGCGGATCGAGAAAGATCAGATCATAGCGTTTACCCAGGATCAGCGCCTTGTCGATCCACAACAGACAGTCCTCCTGCACCAGCTGATGTGCCTCACCCCGGAGGCCATTGAGGGTCAGATTACGACGGGCAATATCCAGATAGGTGCGCGACATATCCACCGTGGTGGTGGACGTGGCCCCACCCCGGTTTTCGCTTCCCTTTCTTTCACGCCGATCCCACACAGATGGCTGTTCGTCTGCGCTGTTAGTCTCCGCTTTGTCGGAACGGGGCTCGCCAGCGTCTTCTTTGCTGCCCAATGCCGCATAGACCGTAGCCACGCCCGTGTAGGCAAAAAGATTCAGGAACGAACCGCCCTCGGCCCACTCACCCAGCAGTTGACGAGTACGACGGTGATCCAGAAACAAACCGGTATCCAGGTAGTCGTGGAAATTCACCCACAGCCGACACGGCCCTTCGCGCACCTCATGAAATTCACGGGTCACCGCCTGCCTTTCATACTGCTGGCTGCCGCGTTGACGCTCGCGGGTTTTTAATACCACCTGCGACTCGGGCACTTCAAAGACCTGCGGTAACACCGCCATCACCTGCTCGCGCCGAAACTTCACCTTGCGTGGCTCGATGGAAGTGGGCGCGGCATATTCCTGCACGATGATCCATCGCCCCGCGTCCTGATTGGATTGTTCAGAGGCCACCGTGTCATACACGTCGATGGCAAAAGCGTACTCCGGCATGTCGGCATCGTAGGCCCGAAAACAGCTGATATTTTCCTGCCGTGCCCAACGCCCCAACTGCTTAAGGTTTTTGCGCAAACGATTGGCAAACATCTGCGCGCCCGGCTCCTCGGTGAGGTCGCTGCGCTGTTTCATGAACCATTTTTCGTCCAGCTCAAAGCGCAGCAGTTTGCATTCCAACGCACCGTTAAACAGCGTATTAATATGCCGGGCACGAATGCCGATACACTTGCCCAGCTCGGCATCGCTGGTGATCACCGAGGCCCGCCAGCCAACATAATGCGCTTTTAGGCAATGACCCAAACCCTGATACAAAAGTTTCAATTCTTCATGTTCACCAAGACGTTCACCATAGGGCGGATTGACCACCACCAGCCCCGCCGCGCCTGATTCTGTTCCCGCTGCCGCCGCGCAATCCTTGATAGCGCGTTGGGAAAATTCGATATGTGTCTCAAGTCCGGCCTGGGTGACATTGTCCAACGCCACCTCGATGGCCTGGGCACTGACGTCATAACCACGAAGGGTTGGTAATGTTGACAAACCCTTGATGCGCCGCTTGCGCGCATCGGCCAGCAGAGCCGACCAGCAATCGGCATCGTGGCCTTTCCAACCGCTGAATCCCCAGTACGCACGTTGCAGGCCGGGAGCACTGTCCGCCGCCATCAGCGCGCCCTCAATGAGCAGGGTGCCCGAGCCGCACATGGGATCGACCAGCGCACCCCCGGCCTGGGCGATGGCCGGCCAGCCGGCGCGCAGCAAAATACCGGCCGCCAGGTTTTCCTTGAGCGGCGCACCGCCGCCACCCAGACGGTAGCCGCGCCGATGCAGGCTGTCACCGGACAGGTCGATATTCACCGTGGCCTGATCCCGAAACAAAAACACGTTAACGCGCAGATCGGGACAATCGCGATCCACCGAGGGGCGCTCGCCGGTCTCGTGGCGAAACTGATCGACGATGGCATCTTTCACCTTTTGCGCACCGTATTGGGTGTGGGTGATCTCCGAGCGCACCGTGCTGAAATCCACTGCCAGGCTGCCTTCCACCGCGAGGTGTTGCTGCCAATCGATGGCCAGCACGCCCGCGTAAAGTTGCTCCGGGTCAGCAGCGGCAAATTGCCCCACCGGCAGTAGCACCCGATTCGCCACTCGCGACCACAGGCAAACGCGATAAGCCGTTGCCAGGTCACCCTGAAAACCCACGCCCGCACGGGTCTCGCTGACATTGGCGGCGCCCAACTGGCGCAGCTCGTCGGCAAGCAGACCTTCCATTCCCTTGGGCGCGGTGGCAAATAAACGGTGTTGTGGATTCATACTGGCTCGATAAGGTGATTCAGCTTCGGAGGCCGCGATAATACGGCAAGCTTTCCTGTGACGCCAACGGTGCGAGGCTGCGATTTCAACCCTGGCAGCAATAACCCATCGAATTTCTGAAAGCCTTCAACGAAGACAGGCGCCGCTCAGTCTTGATGCGGATTTTTGGAAACGAGGGTATAAGCGCCTTCGACGGCATTGCGTACCAGGGTGCTCATTTGTTCGCGCTCGGTGATGGTCAGATAAAAGGCGATATCCACACTGTGCCGCACGTATCGCGCCGGCAGGTTATTCAATGCCACGCAAACCACATCCTCCAGCATGGATTCGTCAAATGTTGTGCCTTTTTTGGCTTGCAGGCCCAGCACTTCATCGAATACCAATTTTTCGTAGTGGTTATAAATATTGTCCAGAATCATGGCATTTCCTTCATGTTACGCCACGGCCTGAGTTTAACTTTTCCTGAAGGCACAGCCTCAAGTATCGATACTATTTAGACGCGGCGGCGGTGGAGCGAACCTCCACGTTTACTTGTTTGCTCTGCGGCATTGTTCACCACCAAAGATAGCGACACTTCCTCTTGGGTCTTAAGCTCGGGATCACCCTGCTCAACGTCCGGGGACAGTTCTGCCGGTATCTGTATCAAAAATGCGGTGCCCAGATCGAGTTCGCTGACCACCGAAATTTTACCGCCCATCAACTCGCAAAAACGCTTGCTGATCGACAGGCCCAGCCCGGTGCCTCCATAGTTTTGGTGCCCGGACACCTGATTGTAAGGTGTGAACAGGGAATTGAGTTGGTCTTTGGCAATGCCGATACCGTCGTCTTCCACCCGAAATAATACCCAATCACGCCCGCCACTTTGAGAACGTGACATCTCCAGCATAATCCGCCCGTTATGGGTAAATTTGCAGGCATTGGCCAGCAGATTATAAAGAATTTGTCGCAGCTTGAGGGCGTCCCCACACATGTCGCCAATATCGGTCGGTAAACGGACCTCCAGTCGGTTGTCATTTTGCTGTATCAATGGTTGCACCGTCGCAGTGACGGCTTCCACCACTTCCGATACCGCAAACACCTCGCGCGCAAGCTGCATACGCCCGGCTTCGATTTTTGACAAATCCAGCACTTCATTGATCAGGCCCAGCAGGTGGTAACTGGCATAGCGGATTTTTTGCAGGTCGTCGCGCATAATCGTCTCCCCCAAAGCCCCGGCATCCTCTTCCAGAATTTCGCTGTAACCAATAATGGAATTCAAGGGAGTACGAAATTCGTGACTCATATTGGCCAGAAACTCAGACTTTTCACGGGTCGCCCTAGCCAGTATCCTGTTCTGTTGACGCAAAGCCTCATTCCTTTCCTGTACGTGACGCGTGGCAATAGTGGCCATGAGCGCAACAAACACCATCGCCGCCGTACCCAGCAGAACCAACAGCACCATGATCTGTCGATACTGTTGCCCCGCTTGTTGCTGAGTATCTTTTGCCGCCTGCTGGTGTTTTTGAACCAGTGTTTCCAACAGCGATAACATCTTTCTTTGCTCCGGCGCCACGACCGTCATCGCCCTTCGCAGGTCGGCATCGGAGGCTTCCGCCACCAACAATTCGGTGACCCGGCGTGCCAGGGGCTGAGTCACCAAGGCCGCAAGCATTAATTTGTCATACAAACTTTGCTCAGTCGCACTCATCGGCAAGCGTCGAAGTTTTTGAGTCGCGACCCGATAGTGGCCCGAAAGCCGGTAGAAATGAATCAACTCTGCATCCCGCGCATAGGGGTCTTTCATGCCCGAGATGGCATTCATACTTACCATGCGCTCGCGCATCACATCGCGCATGGTGTAGGTCAACGCGGTCTTTTTCAGGTGCACATCCACGAGTTGTGACACCGAGCCGTACATGGACTGCATGTAAAACAGCGCCGTCGCACCAAACACCACTAATAACAGCAGGGCTAAACCAAAGCTGAGGTAAATGGGTTGAGTGCCATTGTCGGATTTATCCGCCGAAATACGGGATAGCCTGCGGATGGAAGCTTGGACGGGGCCAGATGAAAGGCGTGCCGTAGCCGCGCTCACGTCGGCGCTATTGGCAACACGGGTACTGTTAGTAGTCGCAAGCACAGGATCGTCCCTGCTACCGGCTCCGGTATTTTTCTGAGTATCGCCAATGTTCATCTGACTTTCCTTTTGCGAGATGAAGAGCCTTACTGAGTCTTTACGAACCACGAGCCTATTTCTGAAAGGGGAATTCTACCGAAAAACCTTTCGCAGGTGCCACACGGCGACTTGTTCATCAGCGTTATAAATAGACGACAAATCCTCATCCGATAATCCCTTGCTAGGCATGAGCAAGAGATCCACCAAATCACGATGATCCTGATTGGCAATTCTAGCCTCTGATTGCCCCAGCGCAATCAAAGTCGCCGAATAACTATAACCGGCACGAGCAAACACCTTGGCCAAAAAATCCTTGCGGGCGCCAGGCCGCATGGTTTGCGGCGGCACAGGATACCGTTCACTGACCGTGCGGTAAGCCTGCGCTAACTGCTCCAGCACCGCATGATCCCCCTGCGGCGCAGGCTTCTGCACATCACTACTGCAAGCCACTAACAATAGCGGCGTTACGACCAACAAAAATACCAACGATCTCGCTAGCGACCCTTTCCACAAACAAGCTGAATTTTTCATGACCGGGATGATACCGAATACTGTCCCAACAAGGCCAGTCACATATCCGGCTCTAAGCCTGTATCGCCAGCACCGATCAGAGCACGACTCACCGGCAAGGCTCGTCCTCTGCTCACCCACCGTCGACGCTCGAAAGTAAAGACCCAGCCAATGCGGTCGTTACCTTTAAATATACAGAGCCACTCACTCGACCGCCCCATGACCCTCAGCGAGTTATACCAGCAAGCCCTGCGCAACGATCACTTCGAGCCCGACCCGGCCCAGCTCAACGCGCTTGAACACCTGCAACATTTGCACGCCCGCCTGCAACAACCCGTGAAAAAAAATGGGGCATCATGGTTCCGGAAAAAGCTTCAGGGGAAATGGGGTACGGCCAACACCCCGCAGCGAGGACTCTATTTGTGGGGAGGCGTCGGCCGTGGCAAGACCTGGCTAATGGACATGTTCTTCGACGCCTTACCCTTCAACGATAAACTGCGTTTGCACTTTCGTCATTTCATGCAGGAAATCCACGACGAACTTGCGCAACTGGCCGGGCACCGCGACCCGCTCCCCATCGTCGCCCAACATTTCGCACAACGGGCGCGCGTGTTATGTCTGGATGAATTTTATGTGGAAGACATCACCGACGCGATGATCCTCTACCGCCTGCTCGACGCCCTAAGCGCCCAGGGAGTCGCTTTGGTATTTACCTCCAACCTGGCGCCACCAGAACTGTACAAACACGGCCTGCAACGCGAACGTTTTTTAGCCGCCATCACCCTGATCGAAACCAACACCGAAGTCATCGAACTCACCGGAGACACCGACCACCGGCTGCGCAAACTCAAGCAGGCCCACACCTATTTTTCACCACTCAACGCTGCCAGTGAACGCGCCATCGAACAACGTTTCAGCGAACTAGCCGCCGGCTCGATATTTATTGATGCCATCCTGAATATCCACCATCGCCAGATCACCTGCCTAAAGCGCACCGATGATGTTGCCTGGTTCGATTTCTATCAGCTATGCCACGGACCACGAGCCAGCGCCGACTATATTGAGATAGCCCGGCAATTCCACACTGTGCTCCTCTCCAACGTACCCGGCATGAGTGAATACGAAGAGGAATGGGCGCATCGCTTCATCAATCTGGTGGACGAATTTTACGACCGCCGCGTCAAACTGCTCATCAGTGCCGACAACGAACCCGCACATCTGTACCACGGTCGTCGACACATCTTTAATTTTCAACGTACCGTGAGTCGCTTAATGGAAATGCGCAGCGATGATTATTTAGCGCAAGCGCATCGGGCCTAATAAATAATCACTGAACCAAAAACTAAAATTTCCAATCGAACGCCTGCCGTATTTTTAATGCTATTTTTCTCATACCTCAAATATCCAGATTTATTCTCATATCAATGACGTGAATTCAATTCGCTAGTGCAACAGGTGGGTTGATTCCGAAAAATACCTG
>CAYNYJ010000068.1:0-17062 GCA_964401355.1 uncultured Ectothiorhodospiraceae bacterium
CTTTCTGGATACCGGCATGCGCCGGTATGACGGATATAAAGTTAACGGGACAGCAGTGCGCCCAACACTAACGACCATCACCCATAACCAGGAATAGCACATGTCGAAAGTCCACATTACCGATACCGTCTTACGCGATGCCCATCAGTCGTTACTGGCGACACGCATGCGCACCGAAGACATGCTGCCCATTTGCAGCAAACTCGATGCCATCGGTTATTGGTCACTGGAAATGTGGGGCGGCGCGACCTTTGATGCCTGCATCCGTTTTCTCAAAGAAGATCCGTGGGAACGGCTGCGCCAACTGCGTGAAGCGCTGCCCAACACCCGCTTGCAAATGTTGTTGCGCGGTCAAAACCTGCTGGGCTATCGACACTACTCCGATGACGTAGTGCGCGCCTTTGTCAAAAGTTCCGCCGACAATGGCATCGACGTGTTTCGTATCTTTGATGCGCTCAACGATGTGCGCAACTTGCAGGTCTCTATCGAAGCCGTAAAGGAAACCGGCAAACACGCCCAGGGCGCAATCTGTTACACCATCAGTCCGGTGCACTCCATTGAACAATACGTTGCAATGGCAAAGACTTTGGTGCAAATGGGTTGCGACAGTATCGTCATTAAAGACATGGCCGGTCTGCTCACGCCGAGCGCCACCACCGCGCTGGTCAAAGCCCTGATCGACGCCGTGGACGTGCCGATACATTTGCATTCGCACGCCACCGCCGGGCTCGCCAGCATGTGTCAATTGAAGGCCATCGAAAGCGGTTGCCGGCACATTGACACCGCCATCTCCTCGCTGTCTGGCGGCACCAGCCACCCCCCCACCGAAAGCATGGTGGCGGCATTACGTGACACCGAATTCGACACCGAACTCGATTTGCCAAACCTTCAGGAAATCGGTTTTTATTTTTACGAAGTCCGTAAAAAATATCATCAATTCGAAAGTGAATTCACCGGTCTCGATACCCGCGTACAAAACAACCAGGTGCCAGGCGGAATGATTTCCAATCTGTCCAATCAATTAAAAGAACAGGGCGCACTAGAACACATGAACGCGGTGCTGGAAGAAATCCCCCGGGTACGGGCCGATCTGGGCTACCCACCTCTGGTGACACCGTCGTCACAAATTGTCGGCACCCAAGCCCTGCTCAACGTGCTTTCCGACACCCGCTACCAGACGATTACCAACGAAGTAAAACTGTATTTCCAGGGCAAATACGGCAAGCCACCGGCAGAGGTGAATGCCAAGGTTCGGCAAAAGGCCATCGGCAATGCCGACATCATCACCTGCCGCCCCGCTGACCTGCTGAATCCGGAAATGAGCCGCCTGCGCAGCGAAATTGGCGATCTCGCCGAATCTGACGAAGATGTGCTGATCTACGCCATGTTCCCGGACATCGGTCGTGAATTTCTCGAACAACGCCAGACCAACACCCTGGTGCCAGAAGTGCTGGAACCCCAGGCCGGGGATTCGCAGTCTTACTGCGTCGCCGCAACAGAATTCAACGTGGGCTTACACGGCGAGAATTACCACATCAAAGTCACCGGCACCGGACACAAACGCGACGACAAACGCGCCTTTTACATCAGCATTGATGGCACCCCGGAAGAAGTCATCGTCGAGTCGCTGGATGAGGTCATTACTTCAGGTGCCGGTGCCGCTGAGCTAACACCGCTCTCCAGCAGCGCCAAAGGTAGCAGTCGGCTAACCGCAACAGAGCCCGGTCATGTCACCACCGCCATGCCGGGCATTATTGTGGATGTGCTAGTGTCCGTCGGCGACCCGGTGGCCGCGGGAGACCCGGTATTGGTCACCGAGGCCATGAAAATGGAAACCGAGGTGCAAGCCCCCATTGCTGGAATCATCAAGGCAATACACGTGCAAAAAGGCGACAGCGTCAATCCGGATGAAACACTCATTGAAATAGAATGAGCCATTTTTGGTGCAATAATTTTCGCCTAAAATACTCCGCGACAACCGTTAGTCAATAATCGCATCGGCATATTCCTGTAACGCATTCAGAACCTGCTGCTGGTTTGAATTAAGCTCTGCATTGTTTTTCAACTGAGTGATTCTTGCTTGTAATTCAGTGACGCAAACACCGGTGCCCAAACTGTCCACCGTTAATCGCTGCTGGCGAAATTCTTCCCAGCGCACTTTTTCTGCCTCATTCAACGACTCCGGATAATTGCGTGCGCGATACCGAAACAACATTTCAGGAAGACGATCGTCGTCAAAAGGCAAATCCAGGTTTGCCAGTTCAGCCGATGCCGTTTGGCGAATAACCTCCATACGCTGCCGGTCGTCATTGGAAAAAAATCCGCCGCTGTAAAGCATGAAATCCGGATCGTCACCTGCGTCAAATTTTCGATTTTTATAAATCGCCTGCAGGTTTTTCAAGAACGTGGCATGCGCCAGTAAAGTGTCTAAATGCTGTTGCGCCAGATCCCGGTTCAGCTGCCATTTTTCTGCGGCTTCCGCACTCAAGGTACTGGCAGGCACCAACACTGGGCTTTTATTCAGGTGCACGGTTTTGATGGGCAAGCGGGCGCAACCCTCAGGCAGGTCAACTTGCCGGGTGAACAGACGCTCGGCCATTTCATCCGGGTGCAAGGACAAAAATGCATCCGGCGCCACACGCAGGTCATAAACAATCACTTCATTTTTATTGACAGGATGTAGCGCCAACGGCGCCACCAGCGAAATACAACCACGCTCGGCGGGGTACATGGATGAAACATGTAACAGCGGTGTTGGTTGACTGACGTTAAGTAACTGTGCAGCCGCCTGTTTCGAACGATGGGTAAAAATGTAATCGTATAATCGTGGTTGTTTTTCACGGATCAGACGCGCCATAGCAATGGTCGCATGGACATCCGACAGCGCATCATGAGCGGACTCATGGCGGATACCGTTGGCCTCAGTCAGCTGTTCCAGGCGAAAACTGGTTTTGCCATCCGGATGCGTCGGCCACACTATCCCTTCGGGGCGCAGCGCATGGGTCAGCCGTAACATGTCGATAATATCCCAACGGGAATTGCCGTTTTGCCATTCACGCGCATAGGGGTCAAAAAAATTTCGATACAGGGTGGCGCGGGTCACCTCATCGTCAAAACGCAAATTGTTGTAACCCACCACACAGGTGTTGGGACGGGAAAACTCCTCATGAATTTGAGCAATAAATTCAGACTCCACCACCCCTTCGGCCAATGCCTGTTGCGGGGTAATACCGGTGACCAGACAGGCCTCAGGCGCGGGTAAAAAATCATTGGCCGGGCGGCAATACACGCTTAGCGGCTCGCCGATGATATTGAATTCCAGATCCGTGCGAATGCCGGCAAATTGCACCGGTCTGTCCCGGCGTGGATCAATCCCAAACGTTTCGTAATCATGCCAATACAAACTGGCTGGGTTGCTCGATGATTGGGCCTGTTTTTTTCGTGGTGGCACGGATGTCCCCTCATGGTGTTTAGAGAAGGATATATCGAAAACCCGTTTTATAGAAATTTAAAACGGAAAGATAGAAACGGAAAGTTTATTTCCTCTCGGCAGCTGGGACGATACCCGGAACCAGCAATACCGTGACATTATCGGCACCTCCATTATCCAGGGATTTCTGAATCAATAAATCGGTTTTCTGTTTTTCATTGATATCAAGTTTTAAAATTTCGGCAATTTCCAAGTCTGACACGTCACCGGACAAACCGTCACTGCACAACAATAGCTGTTGACCCCGGTACAGACGCCCTTGCACACGCCCAACCTCCATGGTGTGCAAATCCGACATGCCGATGGCCTGAGTCACATAATTCCGTTGAGGATGCACTCGCGCCTGCTCGACGGTGATCCTGCCTTTATCCACCAACTGCTGAACCAACGAATGATCTTTGGTGATTTGAGTGAGCTTTTTACCGTCCCAGAGATAAGCACGGCTGTCTCCCACCCACACAATCTCAAAATTTTCATCGTCGACTTTCAGCACCAGCGCGGTGGAACCCATACCGGGCTTCCCCTCGCCATTGTCAGCGGCTTTACGCACCGCATGGTGCGCCTGCACCAGAGCTTCAGCCATCGACCGCCCTTCACGAATTTCGCGGCACACACACTCCACCACGATGCGACTAGCTATTTCGCCCCCTTCGTGCCCCCCCATGCCATCAGCCAGCACACCAAAATTGTGTTCTATATCGATGTGATAGGCATCTTCGTTGTGTGTTCTCACGTTGCCTACGTGAGTCACATGTCCGCA
This sequence comes from uncultured Ectothiorhodospiraceae bacterium, assembly GCA_964401355.1. GTDB lineage: Bacteria > Pseudomonadota > Gammaproteobacteria > SZUA-152 > SZUA-152 > SZUA-152. The sequence goes on from CAYNYJ010000068.1 coordinate 4,251, forward strand.
ATTACTAAAAGCCATAAATCAATCCATCTCCACCCAATAACTGATTAAAACACCGGGCAAACCACTCTGAAAATTCACACTCATCATTAGACATCACAGTAAATTGAACAACGGGTAGGGTTGGCCCTTAACAAAAACATCGACCAACAACGAGTCAACTTTACCCGATTTTGCTTCGTTGATGAGGATATCCAACGCCTTCTCGACGTTGAAGCTGGTTTTGTACGGTCGGCCACTGCGGCCAACGGGCCCGTCCATGGGATATGGTTCAAAAAAGTAAACGTGTGACTGAATGTCCAAACGTTCGTCGGGCAGTCAAACTGCCCCCGCCAGCATTAATGCGTCAACCTCCGGGGCGTCAGCAATGAAAATGACTCGCTTTCCTCAGCCCGGAAAAACAAAACCAGCCACGGCGCGCAGGTCTTGCGCTACCTCGTCATCCGTGACGGGTTAATGTCTGAAGCATACTGTTCCCTGCATCAAAACTATTGACCTCAATGATGCTGAAAAATCGTATTATGCCCTAAAAAGTAACCACCCAAAGCTGGTTAGGTAATAAACGCCACTGATAGCCCAAACCGTGAGAGTATGGCAGCAATAATGGCAGCTGTATTTTTCCTGATATTCGCTCGCTATACTGGTGGCGGGTCATTGCATTGATGAGGATACGAACAACCGCGCCAAGCTCGGTGTTATTACCCAGGAATCCTCAAGCGACTTACGTATAATGGCTGACACAATATGTGAAAGGTCAACTCGAATGAGGCGGTAATGAACAAGGCAGTTAACAGGGTCGTGAACAACATGCAGTATCAACACGGACATTCCCCTCCAAGCGCTAGACCGATTTTTCCCATATTTCCTCTATCAGCCTCTACATTGCTTAAATATTGTGCAGAAAGGTCATGCCGTGAATAACGATACTCTGAAGGTTCCGAAAAAACTCCACCCCGTTTCCCTCTGGGTACATCCAGAAGGTCGTGTACTGGGTTCCATCTACCTGCGAACTCAAAGCCCCAGCCATGCTGGAAGTGAACAGCCATTGGAAGCACTCAATCTATGTGAGAGTTTCCTGGTGTTTAATCGTGATGAACCCTCTGAACTGCGTTTTTATAACATCAAATCTATTATCCGCGTCGAATATACCTCCTCCGCTGAAATCGCTGACGAGACCGATGCAAACACAGACCCGGAAACAGACAACAATGCCATGCGCTGTCATCTGCAATTAATGGATGGCTCCTACATAAGCGGCACCATTCGCGAACCCTTACCACCCAATCATGCGCGGCTGCTCGATTACCTGAATCGCAGCGACGAAACCTTCATCAAAATCCACGTGGATGACGGGCTGATGTACCTCATCAACAAGTCGTACATCAACCATGTACATGTGGAGAATTCTGATGAAAACGGACAGCACGAAACCCCACAGGATGTGTAACGTGCACAACGCCGTTTCCTCCGGCCTGATTTTCCAGCCAGCGCCTTGCAACAAACGGTATCGCCGGTGAAACTGTTATCCGGGTTCCAGGCCAACCGGGCGATCGCCACTATCCTCGCCGAAGATGCGGGGGCCACAGCGGAGGGCAAGCGTGCCCTGTTCAAGCTCAAAAAGATCGGTGAACCTGCCATTCCCAAGCTGATCGAAGCGCTCGGTAACTCTCACAATACCGCGACCCTGGAGCAATTGCTGACCAGTTTTATTCGTAACAGCACCCTGTCTTTCTATCTTGTCGGCCTGACCGATGGTGACCCGCGTATCGTCGATGGCGTCATTCGCATCCTCAAACGCTCCAATGATTTCAATCCCAACGAACTGTTTCCTTACTTCAGCAACCCCATCGAGGAAGAGGAAATTTCCAAAACGGCGCTGGGTGAAATTCTCACGGTGCACGCCGAGCGCATCAATCCCAATACGCTGCTCGGTCTATTGGATCAAGTCAGCAGCAGGGTCAGGCCCATTTTGTATCGACTGCTGGACATTATTGCCACAGAGGCATTGGTGCCGGATATTATTCAACGCCTGGACAGTAACCAGGCTCTGGTACGCACGCATTTGCTCGCGGTGTTATCCCGCTTCGACACCGAGGCCGGTCGTGCAGGCTTGGTAAAGGGCCTCAGCGACCCGAATAAATCCGTGCGCCAAGCGGCTCTCACGGGTCTCGCCAGACTCAAGGCCCAAGATAATGTCGAGGACATCTGCCAATTGTTGAGCGACCCTGACCTCACAGTGCAAACCGCCGCTATCGAAACTCTGGGCATCATCCAGTCTCCCGACACCGTCAAACACCTCATCACGGTGTTGCAGGACGAATCGGAATACGTGCGCCGCGCCGCCGTGGAAGTGCTCAACGAAGTGGGCAACCAAAATGCAGTGAAGGATCTGCTCAATGCCTTGCGTGACGTGGATTGGTGGGTCAAAGTGCGAGCCGCCGATGCCTTGGGCGCCATTGGCGGCCCCAAGGTATTTGACGCGGTGCTGGCCTTGATCAAGGACAAAGACGAATTCCTGCGCCGCACCGCGGTGGAAATTCTCAACACCAGTAAAGACCCGCGCGCCGTGGACCGTCTCATCGAAGCGCTGCGTGACGAAGACTGGTGGGTACGAGAACGCGCCGTGGATGCCCTCGCCGCCATTGGTGATGCCCGTGCCGTGCCGCACCTGATCACAATGCTGGAAGAAAATCCCGCAGCCGGTCAGGTGGTGGTGCGCGCGCTCGCCACACTGGGTGACAAACAAGCCGTTAAGCCCCTGCTCCGGCAACTGGAAAACACCGACAACACGCTGCGCAAAGAGACCTTAAAAGCGCTGGAATCCCTCACCGATGATGACACTGCCCAGCAGGTGCAAGCGGCCATTACGCAACTCATCTGCACCCACACCGACGACGTTGGCAGTGTGGCCGACGAGACCGTGCGCAGCCTGATCATGCGTTTTGGCGACCGGGCTTCACATCTGTCAGCCTTCTCCGCCCCCTCGGCTGCTGGCTCAGTGCTAAATGTCGAAAATTTGCCCACACAAACCATCGATACCCAACTGCCGCCAGCCGACACTTCGGGTAAAACCCAGGCCATGCACGTCGACAGCTCCGGCCCGATGCCCGGCCAGGCAGACAACAGTCAAAAACACCTCACTCGTGTACTCGATCCCTCAAAGCTGACGCCCAACACCATTTTGGCGGAACGCTATCACGTAATTCGGAAAATCGGTGAAGGGGCCTTTGGCGTGGTGTGGCTGGTGGAGGATGTAATGGTGGGTGACGAGTTCATTCTCAAATTTCTCAACCCGCACGTGGCCGCCGATCACAATATGATCGAACGCTTCATGCACGAGCTCCGCTACGCCCGCAAGATCACCCACGAAAATATTATTCGTATCTACGATCTGGTCACCATCGGGGAGTCCTACGCCATTTCCATGGAATATTTCCCCAGCCACTCCCTAGCCGATGAATTCCGGGATAATAAAAAACAAAAGATCACCTTCGACGTCAAACGCGGAATCCACGCCCTTTCCAATATTTGCCGAGGCATGGCATTGGCACAAACCGCAGGCGTGGTACACCGTGACCTCAAACCCGCCAATATTCTTATCAACGACACTGACCAATTAAAGATCGTCGATTTTGGGCTGGCCGCCGCAGCCCGACAGGTCGACTCCCGGCTCACAAAAAGCGGAATCCTGGTCGGCACCCCTACTTACATGGCCCCCGAACAGGTGCGGGGGCGCAGCATCGATTCGCGCACCGATATCTACACCCTGGGCATTATCATGTATGAAATGTTCACCGGCCGCGCACCCTACAGCGGTGACGAATCCATGGCCATCCTGTTTCAGCATGTCGAAGGCAAGGCCACACCGCCACGCCAGCTCAACTCGGACATCTCCCCCGCACTGGAAGCCATTATCATAAAAGCCATGGCGGTGAATCCAGATGGGCGCTTTCAAACCTTCGACGCACTGCGTTTGCAATTGGCTGGCGTGGCAGAAACCCCGCACTGATGCCCAGGATTGACGCTTTTTTAAAACTCGGCCGCGAGCAAGGCTGTACAGATATCCATTTTGCCGTGGGCGTGCCCCCGCTGCTGCGTAGCTTGGGCGAACTGATACCCATCAAATACCGTGACCTCACTGATCAAGAGTTGGAAAGCCTGATTAACGAGATTATCAACCACGAGCAAAAGACCGCTTTTGAGAAAGGCAAGGACATCGATTTTGCCTACCAAAGCGATGACGTCGGACGTTTTCGCGTCAGCCTGTACCGCAAAATCAGCGGCATCGGTGCGGCATTTCGATTGATCAATGACCAGATCCCCAGCTTGGAAGCATTGGGCATGCCCCCGGCCGTGGCCAAGTTTATTGACACTCACCAAGGCTTGATCCTGGTCACCGGCGCCACCGGAACCGGTAAATCTACGACCCTCGCTTCCATGCTGGATCTGCTCAACCGCACTCGACGCCTGAATATCATCACCCTGGAAGACCCCATCGAACATATTCACCAAAGCCGGAAATCCCTGGTGGTACAACGGGAAATCGGCAGCCATGTGGACAGCTTCGCCAATGGTTTGCGGGCCGCCCTGCGTGAAGACCCGGATGTCATCCTGGTCGGTGAACTGCGCGACCCCGAAACCATATTAATGGCCATGACGGCGGCCGAGACCGGCCACTTGGTGCTAGGCACCCTGCACACCACCTCCGCGACCAAAACCATCGATCGCATTCTCGATGCCACACCCACAGGACAAAAAGCGCAAATCAGCAACTTTCTCGCCCAGCATCTGCGCGGCGTGGTGAGTCAAAAACTGGTGAAAACCCTGGATGGGCGGAGTCGCAAAGCCATCGTCGAGATATTCATCAACACCCCCGCCATTGCCAATCTCATCAACACCGGAAAGATATTCCAAATTCCGTCGATCCTGCAAACCGGCCGAGACAAAGGCATGCAACTGATGGATCAGGCGCTGATGGAAGCGGTTCTCAACAAAGAAATTGATCCCGATGAGGCCTATTTGCACGCCACCGAAAAACAACAGTTTCAGCGTTTCGTGACAGACCCCGATCTACTGCCACAGATCGATCTCGCTGTTAATTAAGCCCATGAAACCGATGACATCAGTGAATTTTTTACCGTGAGCCGCGTTGACGCCTTCCTTGATCTACTGGTCAAACAGACCGGTTCAGATTTACACTTGGTGTCCGGAAATCCACCACGGATGCGACTCTACGGTGAAATTCACTCCATCAAGTACCGCGATCTCACGGAAAGTGAAACTGAGGATTTGTTATTCGAGATCATGCCAGACCGCGTCAAGGCGGTATTTAAGGAAAAAGGCGGGGCCGATTTTTCCTATCAGGTACCAAATTCCTCACGGTTTCGCGTCAATGTATTTCGTCATCTCGGTGGCATTGGCGCTGTGTTCCGCGCCATCCCCAGTGAAATTGTGAGTCTCGATGAACTCGGCATGCCCTCTGTACTGAAAACACTCGCGCGCCAGCGTAAAGGGCTGATACTGGTAGCCGGCCCCACCGGTTCCGGCAAATCGACTACCCTGGCGGCGATGATCGATTTTATCAATCAGGAGCGCAAAGGCCACATTATCACCATCGAAGACCCCATCGAGCACGTGCACGCCAACAAGAGTTGCCTCATGAGCCAGCGAGAGCTGGGGGATCATACTGACAGTTTTGCCGAGGCCCTGCGTTCCGCCCTGCGTGAGGATCCTGATGTGGTACTGGTTGGAGAGATGCGTGACCTGGAAACCATCAGCCTGGCCGTAACGGCGGCCGAGATGGGCATTTTGATTCTGGCGACCTTGCACACCAATGGTGCAGCGGCGGCCGTTGACCGCATTATTAACGTGTTTCCTCCCGGTGAAGAACCGTATATTCGCGCCATGCTGTCAACATCATTGTGTGGCGTCATTTCCCAACAATTAGTCAAAACTGCGGATAATCGTGGAAGACTTGCAGCGGTGGAGACTCTGATTAATAATTCTGCTGCTTCGAACATCATTCGCGAAGGTAAAACTGAGCAGCTTGAAAATGTTATTCAAGCTGGAGCACTACAAGGAATGCAAAGTATCGATACTGCACTACGGCGACTACTTGATGAAAAATTGATTACCGGCGAAGAGGCCTATCGAAAAGCACGTCAAAAATCGGCTTTCGAACAATATAGGGAACAAGATGAGTCAATTGACACCGCAACCCAGTAAACAAAACACGACGCCCGCCAACTCTACCATGGACGGAACGCCCAATATTGCCCCAGAACAGGGCACCATTACTCGTATCCCAGAGGCTACCCTAACCCGTACCAAGCGGCGACTGATACTCACACGCGAAGGAAAAATTCTTCGCGAAATTCTGATAACAGGCAGTAACATCAGTATCGGGCGTAAACATGACAATGACATTCAACTAAATGACATAACTTTGAGTGGATACCACGCGCAGATTTCCAGCGTACCCGACTATGTTTTTATTGAAGATCTCGGCAGCACTAATGGCACTCTGGTCAATGGCAATCATGTGAAAAAAGTTGCCCTTGAGCAAGGTGACATCATTCAAATTGGCTATCACCAGCTAACCTACCTGCAAGAATCAAATGATTCGTACCAACCAACCATGTTTGTAAAAGCCGAATTCGATGAAACACAGTTCATTTTTGAAAGTGGAACTGTCCCGCTTCCTGCAAAAGGTCTACCCCTGGGCGGTTTCCGAACCCTTGGTGGCTTTCTGTCAAAGCCCGTAATGGAACTGAGAAAAACCTACAATACCATTGGCTTTCAAGGTAAATGTGCCACATTGATTACACGTGAATCAGACGGCTATTATATATCCTCTGTCATTAGCAGCCTAAACCGTCACGCCTCTGATATCCCCAAATTAAACGGTGCCGCAATCGATACCAAACTCACCCTTTTGAAAGATAATGACATTATCAATATTGCCGGCGTCGAAGTGCAGTTTTATTTTCTGAGTTAAAAGACCGCATTAAAATTGCTGAATTAAAGCTCAAAATCAAAATGACGGGCTTTCGTGAATAATTCCCTTGAGATGAATTAACACCTCGCGTATAACGTTGGCAAAGCGCCGTATTTTGTCAATACAATGCTAAAAAGGCACCTGCTACCCAAACACCGCATGACACAAGTGCCAGATAAACTTCGCAGAGACTTGCAGATATGAACAGTAAACTGATTCTTACCCTAGATGGTGAAATCATCAACGAATATTCGTTAGAAACTGGGCATCTCAGTATCGGCCGCAAACATGGCAATGATATACAGCTCAATGACCTCACTGTAAGCGGCCGCCACGCAATGATAAACGGATCAATGCCGGGCCAAGTGTTTGTTGAAGACCTGGGCAGTACCAACGGTACACTGGTCAACGGAAACCACATTAAAAAAACATCACTTCAACACGGCGACATTGTCCAGATGGGCCATCATCAATTCACTTTCATGTCTGAAGGTGAAGCTAAATATGAACCCACCATGTTTATTAAAGCAGAAATGGATGAAACCCAAATGGTGCTCCCAGATTGGGAGTCCCGTGAAGAAAGCATTAAAGGTCAGCCACTGGCCGGATTAAGAACCTTAAATGGGCCCCTCGCACGCACCGTAATGGAGCTCCGCAAACCTTTTAGCACCGTGGGCTTTCAAGGCCACAAACTGGCCTTAATTAGCCGTGGTCTGGACAGCTATTCCATTAGCCAGATCCACAGTGCGACGAGTCGCCGTGGAACGGACAACCCGCTACTCAATAGCGACCCTCTCGGCCCAGTACCCGTTGATTTAAATCCAAACGACATCATCAACATTGCTGGCTTTGAAGTGGAGTTTTATTACATTCATTAACATTCAACCGCAATTCTCCTTCCCAAAGGTAAAACTCACACCTGCCACAAACCCATTCGTGTTAAGCCTTTATTATTAAACATAAAACTAAGCTCCCTCACCCCACCCTACCCACCCCACCACGCTCTTAAGCTCCGCACTTCCCGATGTAAATCACGAATGTGGAATATGCATAACTGAAAGATGTAAAGTGCGGACATATTCTGCCGCTATGATCAAAAAGAACAACATCCACATTGATCAAAAACTGTGAATATCCTTGTTATGGATGACAAAAAAAATTTCCATTTGGTACGCTACTTTGCCATCGCTGCTGTGCCTCTCATTTTATTGTGTGTGGTGATTGCTTCTGTTACTCATAGAATGTCAATGATGGAGAATCTCAAATCATTGGGTGAAGGCGTCAACGTGACCCTGGGACAAACCCTTTCAAATACGTTTGCCGAACAAATAAACTCAATACAAAACTTCTTGCTCATAACGGAAATAAAAGGTGTCCAGTACAACTGGATGATCAAAGACCTGCTTGATAGGCCCGTTAGCGATTTTTTTCAAAATACATCTATTGTTCGCATCAACATACATACACCCACAGGCGAATTGGCTTACACCTCGAACAACTTAAAAACATTTAATACGGAGCCCCTGAAGTCCGAAATCATTACGATGATCGCCCAAAACCCCATCTATTCCAACATGAAGATGAATGAATACTTTACGTTAAATGATGGAAATAAAAAAAACCTGATGATCGTCAATACCTATATGCCAATTCACGACGCTAAAACTGGCATCACCATTGGCACCCTGAGCTTATTTAATGATGTATCGAAAGCCTATGAGGAAGCACTAAATGGCCTTAGTATATTTACAATGGTTATTTTTATTTTAGGACTTTGTTTATTTTACACCATGATATTTTTTATGCGGAAAGCAGAAATAATCATTGAGAAAAAACATGAGGCTGAGCAACGCGACAATGAATTTCTGAAAATAGCATTTAATAAAGCCACCGAATCAACAAAAGCAAAAAATCAATTTCTGGCAAGCATGGGCCATGAACTCAGAACCCCACTAAATGCAATCATTGGTTATAGTGAAATCCAGCTGGATGAATTAAAGCCAGCGGACAATTCAAATCTTAAATTAGACCTGGAACACATCAGAAGCGCCGGGCAACATTTAAAATCCCTGATTGAAGGGATACTGGATCATGCCAAAATAGAATCCGGCACTATTGAAATTAATGCCTCTGACTTCATTCTGTCTGACGCTATAGACTCTTGCATAAGCTATATTGCGCTCGATATAACCAAAAGAAACAACACTATTCAATTAGTACATGACGTCGACATTAAAGAAATAAACACTGATGAAGTAAAAATTAAACGCATTATTTTAGACTTGCTAAACAACGCCAATAAGTTTACTTGCAAAGGGAAAATAACCGTAGACACTAATCTCGACAACGGAAATATCATTATACGCATCAGCGACACCGGCATTGGCATATCTGAGCACAATATCGAAAATATCTTTGAACCATTCACTCAGGCAGACAACTCATTCACTCGCACACACGGCGGCACCGGTCTCGGTCTCACTATTTCACGGGAGTACGCGAGAGCCTTAGAGGGTGATTTGAAAATCATAAAGCACGAGGGCATTGGAACCATAATGCAATTTTCTTTCCCACATCGAATTCCACAGTCTCAGCATAACAACAATTTTCCATCCTCCATTGTTAAGGCCTGAAATCCATAGCACCACTGATTTTTAATTCATTGGGAATATGTACAATGCGCGTTACTATGGCAGAAAAATTCCCCTCTGACATAAAAATAGTTATACCGTCGTATTGATGCTACTCAACCTCTCTGCACCTCATTGCAAAAAACCGAATCAATAAAACATTTTATTCATTGCCATTTCATATGGCAGAAACGCTGCTCGGATCCGCAGGATCCGTTCCAGCGGAGATTTCATCGCCATCCAGTGAACCGTCTTCATCACGATCCAGCGCAATACGCATGCCTGAACCCGGAGGGGTGCAAGTGTATGTCACTGTCGTACCACGAACCGCCATGGCACGAAGTTTGGCTTCAGCCAATGCTTCATCACCCGCTTAGTTGGTCTTGCAGGTACCATCACCCAGATACAAATAACCATTAGTGGTTTTACTGCGCGCCACCAGATCACACTCCCCCAGGTTTGCCCGGGCAATCATGAGATCAATGCGTGGACCAACCACGTCACCATTATCTTCAGTCAAGGTGATCTGTTGCCCCATGATGGGGAAGAAATTGGTCGGGAAGACCATCAAATACTGTTCAAGGTTGCGACGAATGTCCATGCCTTGCGGAGAAATTGCAAAGCATCGCCATTGCCTGGATACAGTGGCGTCACCGTACCCAATGCACGCGGCAGGAAGCCATTGGTATTGTGAAAACGGAACACGGTGTCAGTACTACCATCTTACGTATAACCGAAGCCCTTGATTTGATCTCCCATATGCACGTTGTCATTACCAAAGAAAAGATGATAAAAAATCTTCTGAAAATCTTCCGAGTCTGCAGGGTCCCAGGTAGGATCAAAGCCTGTGAAAGGATCATCTGCCAAGTACTTGCGGTTATTCGGCATACCAAACATACCTGCCTTGTTATACATATTACGCAGATGAGGAATTTTCAGAAACTGCTGAATAAATGCAAAGGTGTTTTTGCCATCGCTACCAAAGGCGCCGGGTTTGTCGGTCAGACCTTTGTTGAAATCACGATCAACCAGGTGGCAACCATTACAGTGAAACGCGGTGTCCACCACTTTGCTTGGATCAAAAAAGAAATCTTTGCCTGTTTGTTGAACCGGTGTCAGTAAGTTATCGAGATGACCAATCGGGTTTGCTGGATACATCAACTCCAACGCAAAGTCCGTAAAATTATTCATGTCTTCCACAGGCAATTGCACACTGCGGCCCTGAAGCTCGACAAAGGTACCATTGAACTTGGAAAACGCCAGACGTTCGTTGTAGATACCCATATCAGGTTGCACGTTGTCTTCCTGAGAACCATCGGCTTCGAGGTTGCCACCCGTCTGGTCACCACGCCAGTGCATGGCGCCGTGGTTAGCCATGCCGCGCAGACTTTGTGTGGCCATGGAGCCTTTCACAGGCGCAAAATGCGGATTGACCGGAAGGCCGAAATCTTCATGGTTAATCGCCAGATCGCTGGGGCCACCCGGCTCGTCAGCAGCACTGGGATTCCGTACCTGACTGCCGCTGGGATCACCCAAGGACCAGGCTAGTCGATCCATATCACCAAACACGTGGCACAGGGCACAAGAACTGTCGCCATGGCTGGAAGTTAATGATGCGTCGTAATGATACTGGCGACCATCAACAATGTGTCTCGACTCCGGGCTGTACATGGCGACATGTGCAATCTTAGTATTGGTTGTGGTATCAATAATGGAAATGGAATTATCAAAACAGGTAAGCACGTACAGGTGCTGATTCGCTTCATTTAATACAACGCCGGCAGGACCACCACCGCTCAATTGAATTTGATTGGCCAGATCAGGAACAAACGTATTGTTCTCTAACTTGGCCGTATCAAACACTCCAATTTTAGCGGAACCAAATGCAGCAACATACAATGTTTTGCCATCGCTGCTGATCGCCATACCCATCGGCTGTGCCAGTGATTTTGCATTTTCATTATTGGGTAAATCATCGCAACAAACGCTATAATCAATATGTTTATTCAAATGAACCGGAGTGACACCACCATCCAGCACGGTAATACGACTTTCAACAAAATGTCCTTGAATCGTTTTATAGTCAACGGCATCTTTATCATCAGTGGCGGGCAATGTGCCAGCAGAACCGGTGAAGCGCTTCAGGTTTAATACCTCGGTATTCGACACATAAATTTTGCCGCTGACCGGGTTGGTAATCATGTTAAAAATGATGGTGCCCACGCCCGAGATGGCTTCAATTCCAACCGGTACCTCGGCATTGGCATCGATCACAAACACGTCTTTATCGGGCAAATTGAAGTTGATCAGGTGATCCCACTCCTTGCCTGCTTCATCAACCCAGTGTTCGCCGTCATATTGAACAATCAACCCGGTTAAGGGTTGCATGTTACCGGCAGTATCCGTCATGTGTGCTTCCGGCACACCATCACCATCGGTATCGACATACAGGTTTGCCAGCGGCACACCGCCATTGTCGGTCACCACCGTTTCGGCAATGGTGGTGGTTCTGTTGCCGGTTTTAAAGCCAGCGGCATACACCTTACTGCCATCGGCAGAAACTGCTAACGCACGGGGAGAATCCGTAAACAGAGTAATAATCGTCAACGGAGCACCGCCCAGACTGATATCCGCAGCCAATGTGTCGGCATCAAAAACCCAGACACCGGCGCGACCCACACCCGGCATGGTCAATGGGGGAATTCTGACCACGATGAGCGGTAGTGATAAATGCACGGTTCTTATTTTCACCAGCAAATACAATGTCCATGGGTTCATCACCCACCAGCAAGGTACGCACAACTTGCGCCTTGCCGCCACTCACTTCCACAATACTGATGCTATCAGATACGTTATTGACGACCCACACTTCGCCGTTCGACCTAGCGGCCAAGGCCACCGGTTCCATTCCCACAATCACGGAACTCGTCAGCGTCAAACCATCAACAGAGATATCAAAAATCTCCATACGGTTGTCCGGCGTGTTCAACGCAAATAACTGGCTACCATCGGGAGACATGGCCAACGGACGAACCTGGCCGGATTCAAAAAGCGTGTAAGAACTACTGGCGAAAACGGGTAACACCACCAACAACTGGATTGCCATGAGCCACGACAATGATTTACACCTAAGGTCACTGCTGTCCCGTTAACGAGTAAGTAAAGAGGCCTGATTCACCCATGATTTG
>CAYNYJ010000069.1:0-16824 GCA_964401355.1 uncultured Ectothiorhodospiraceae bacterium
TATGGAAGTGCCACCTCATCAACGCCTTCCCGAAAACCATAACCATTCCCTACATAACACATAGAAATCACCTTAACCCACATAGGTCGTGCTGCTCTTGGGACTGAGCCATTTGGATGTAAAGAAAATAGGGCCTCTGCATGAGGAAGCTCATTATACAAATTATCAGGCCCAAAATGAGCCCTGTTCAGATTTTTTAACTTTTCAATTATTTCGCTTGCAAGACTATCTTCGTCCTTATAAGTTAATCCGTTTACTGATTGTAAAAATTCTTGGCATAAATTTTCTCTTGCACGTTCACTATTTTTTCTAAATAAACCAAATTTCGCACCTATTTCATACTTTATATTTTCAGATGAAAACCCCCATACATAAGATGCAATTCCCAGGATATTATTTTTACAGTCAGTGGTTGTTTGTTCAGTTGTATACAAATCAAATATTGCCCGGAGAAAATCGTCTATGCGTTCAATCGGTTGTTTTGAAAAACTTTCGCCTATAACAGGATAGTCACTTGTAGGTATTATGCCCGTTCTAATGTTGTTAAATAATTCTTTTACTACAAGTAATGAATGATCTGGTATTGATGTGATGGCATGTTTTAAACAGCTACTAAGCCATTCTAAAATTTCGGAGGCATCAGCATCATTGTAATTTAAGTGATCCGTATCTGCACTCTTTCGAATGTAATTAGCATGCTCTAACCATTGATATTTGACATCTGACAAGAGACCCATTCTTCGACATATTTCAAATAAATCATGATCACTAACCTGGTCTATATCTTCTTCTCGCGCCAGGTTCTTATATCTGGAATTTATATTTTCGGCAATGGCGTAAAAATACTGGGAGTCAAAGGTAATAATTAAGTGCCGAAAAGCTCTTACTGTTTCATCCCATAAATAATTAAGAGCCCCATCAAATAACCCTGCTGAAACCACAACAGCGTATTTTGATAAGTCATGTGATTTATTTCTGTCATCTGCGGGAATTATGGATAATGAATCATCAAGTGCAGAAATAATTTTTTTTCGTTGAGATATTGAAGTTACTACATTATCAATAGGGAGCCCTGCACGCGAAAGATAAATTTCCAATTGCTTGTGGAAATCATCAATTGACTGGCTCAGTTCATTAGATACTACTTTTACTAAATTATTTTTATTTTCCGTCATTTTAAAGATACCTATTTTCTTTCGTTTAAATGAGGCTGTAGAATTGTCACAAAATAATCGGGCAGTTTATGTTCTCGAATATATTGCCCTGTAATTCTAAATTGAGGCATTTGCACAATCACGTTACATGAGCCCATGTTTAATTAAATTGTTTTCGAGTACTAAATGCTCAAAAACAGACTATAAAGGCCTGTGAATTCACAGATTCTAAGGCTATTTTACCTCTCATTTCATTTTTTAGACACAACATGTCCGCTGAATCGACAAGCCTCGTTTAATATTGTGAGCAATACACATTATTTCGGAATTGAGTCACTGATCCATTAATAACAATTTTTCTAGTATTTATCTGGAGCGTCAAAATGAATCGACCCCATTGCTACCGATATGGGTACGGCTCACAACGGCATGTTTCGGGCGATCTATCTACAGGATACAGGCATTGACAACATTAATGCACGATACAGTGAGGTGCTGACTCTCAACAGCAGTCATTACACTCTGCTAATACGTGAACCCACCGCAAAGCGTCACAGGCACTGATTTCAGTGGCTTTTTTATGAGCCGTTAAAAATCAATTCATCAACATCTTTGAGTTCATCTAATCAAATCATAAAAACCCAAGACAATGTCGTTGTGAAAAACGGGTAACAAGCATCCGTCATAAGGCTGGAAATATAACCGCCGCCATTTTTTTCTGCATCGTGTTGCAGCGTTTGAATTTATTTACCCGTCGCTGGGTTGCGGTAACATAGCCTTGGCATTCAGCAAGTGGCTTTTGCACAAAGCCACAAGCGGAACTAGCCTGGTTGATCGCATAATCGAGGAAACCGATTCCACGCCAGCAGTCGCTGGTCTCTTTGCAATTGGCGGCGTCACATTGCCCGTCGATATTATCAGCCAGACCGTGGAAACAGCGTGCCGGATCGCCCAAGTCCGGTGTGAATGAGCAAATTTTTGGGGGCTGGGTGGTTTCGCTTAGTTTGGTACTGGTGGCGAAGCGTTTTGCCATATCTTGCCATTGTTTGAATCGCGAAGCCTGTTCGGTACATTGTGTGGTTTTATCTTTCGGGTGTTGTTTGGCGCATTGGCTAAGTACACTACAGGCTTGGTTTACGCGGTTGAATAATTGCCGGTGAGTGCTGCTCCATTTCTTGTGTTCCGCGACGTTTCGAAAACCAACACCATATTTCCCCTCCATGGTCGCTTTGAGGCCCTTTGCCATGCTGGCACGCGCCAGTTTTTCGTATTTCCCATAGGGTTCATTTTTGCAGGATTCAACGATGCGTACCGATTCGGTTGCTACGGGGGGGGCGCTTATTTCAGAGGCATTGGGAGTGCCGAGGGAACTTGCGACGAAATCTGTGACGCCAGTGTCACTGCTGATTTTATCGTTGAATTGATGGGCCTCCGCCGGTTTCTCCGGCATATTTTTTGCCGTTTCGGTTACTGTTTCCTCCGAAATGAAATCATTCTGGGTCACATTATCCGTAAAAGAGGCGGAGGGAGTGGCACAGGCGGCGAGACTGAACAGAAAAAACATCAGTAAAGCGGGCATGAGAAATGCGGAATGAAACTGATTACGGAATACTGATGGGTGAGTGTTTTTATTCACGATCTTCCTCCCTGATATCGATATCGTATGTCTGTTTTATACTTCCTTTTATCTTTAGATCAGCTTGATGCTATCACACTGTTGACAGGAGCGACCAAACGATAATGCCGGAGGAGGAGGGTGAAATGTGACGCGTGTTATCGATACGAAGAGGAATTTCGCCAGCTTATTACGCCGTGTTCTCACAGCGAATCACGACAATAGAAATGTCGTCATGAGCCTGTTCACCATCAAGGTGTGCTTTGAGTTTGTCAACAACGATCTGCAGTCTATTGACACTTTGTGTCGTTAATGGCGATGTGAATGCTGCTTCCAGCTGCTCAGTAAAATCAACACCCTGTTGATTGCAGGCTTCCATTAAACCATCAGAATACAAGGCAATGTCGCCAGCTTCAGGCCATTGGTAGATTTCCGTTTCGTGACTGAAGTCATCTGCGGCTCGCACGCCGAGCGCGGTGTGTTTGGATTTAAAACGTTTGAGGATAACGCCGTTTTTATTGATGAAAAATGAATCTGGACTCCCCCCGTTCCACACTTCCACGGTGCGAGTAAATTTATCGATGGAAAGCAGAGTGCAGGCAACAAAATTGCCGACGGGAATTTGTATGCGTAATTTTTCATTCATGGTGGCTGCAATCGCACCAATGGTGAACCCCTGTTTCGCCATAGCGTTAAAAATTTGTGATACCGGCAGTAGCGGAAGCGCAGCGGGAAGACCATGCCCCATCGCATCGGCATGCAGCAAGTAAAGTCGCTGACTTTTGTCGCGTACCGCGGCCACCAAGTCACCACTAAAACGATTCGCCGGTTGATGCCAAAAATGCATGGATTCATCTGCCAAGTCTTCACTGTAAATCATTCGACTCATTAATTCCTGCGCCATGGTTTGTTCGTGTTCTGCAGTTTGTTGATAGCGCTTAAGTTCCGCAGCGGATTGACGCAAGCGTTGCTGGCTTTGCTGCAAACCGCGGGCGCGCGCAGCACGAGCAGTGGCGGTGACCACCAGGTGCGTGGAGTTAATGGGTTTGGTGAGAAAATCATCACCGCCTCGAGTTAGCGCAGCAAGCTGGAGTTCGAGCTTGGTGTCACCAGAGAGGAAAACGATGGGAATAACATCAAAGCCCGGTACTTGTCGAATCACGGCGGCGGCTTCTGGGCCGCTGCATCCCGGCATTTGCACATCCATAAAAATCAATTCAGGTTGGAACTGACGAATGACATTGATGATGTCAATGGCATTGACCTGGGTCATCACCTTAAATCCAGCTTGTTGCAGCGTGAGTTCATACAGGCTGGTGAGCAGCTCATCATCGTCAACGATGAGCACACGATACGGCTCTTCTTCTTTGCTGTTGACGTGACTACTGAGTTTATCTAACAGGATATCGATATCAATCGGTTGGGTCAGGTAGTGTGTAATACCTGCGCGTGAGGCTCGCAGGCGCGAAGCCATATCATCGGCATCGGCTAATAACATTGTGGGTATTTTCAATGCGCTAAGCTTTGAGTGGCAGTCTAGGTTCATCAATACGTTCTGTTCGTTGTCGCAAAGCATTTCCAAAAACACCGCAACGGGGCGGGTTGTCCGGAGCCGTATGTTGAGTTCGCTATGTTGGCTAAAACAGGTCAGGGTAAAGCCTGCGCGTCGCAGCAGGGTGGACAACTGATGTTGTATCTCATTACCGGTTTCTACGAGAAAAATATTGAGCTGATCATTTTTCTCTTTCGCCAAGTTTGGATTGCCGGCGTCCTCTCCACCAGAATTCGTCGCACAGACGTCCTTTTCAGCGGATACTGGGGAGAATTGGGTCTCTGATGCCATCGATATCGTGGCTTTTTTTCTCATACTACAGCTTCCATACAACAGAAAATATTTCGGGCGCTGTCGCGCAGCACATGGTGCGCCCATGAATGATGGCACTATCGGCAGCGCGATCATGGATCTTGAGTGCCACTTAAGAGTCGTACACAACCGCAGGAAATGTACACCAACCCCCGGTGCCAAGAAACGGGTCGCGTGTTAACATCGGGCCTCGTGGCAACGGCCCTTCAAGGCTATGCTTCCCAGCCTTGACCAACCATCGACGGATTTGCATGTTTACACCGCTGGAACTCAATATCGGCCTGCGTTATTTGCGCGCTAAGCGCCGAAACCAATTCATCTCGTTTATCTCACTGACCTCTATGCTGGGCATCATGTTGGGTGTGACGGCGTTAATTACCGTGTTATCGGTGATGAATGGTTTCGAAAAAGAGCTGCGTGAACGCATTCTCGGCATGGCTTCCCATATCACCATTACCCGTATGGACGGTGATGCCTTGCAGAGTTGGCCCGAATTAGGACAATCACTTGCTGGCGCCCACCCACGCATTATCGGTATCGCGCCCTATGTGCGCAAAGAGGTAATGCTGAGTTTTGGTACACAGGTGCAGGGTGGTCTGCTGCGCGGAGTGTTACCAGAGCAAGACCCGATGGTTTCCGACGTGTGGCAAAAAATGTTGTACGGCGAACTGGGCGATCTGCGTGCTGGCGAATTCAGCATCATCCTCGGCAAGGGCTTGGCGCGCAAACTGGGCGTGATGATGGGCGATAAAATTACCGTGGTCACCCCTCAAGCCAGCAATACCCCGGCGGGCATTTTGCCGCGCATGAAGCGTTTTACGGTAAAGGGGATTTTTGAGGTCGGCATGCATGAATACGACAGCGCGCTGTCCATCATTCATCTCGACGATGCTGCGCGTCTGTTTCGCATGGAGGGTGGGGTCACCGGCCTGCGTTTAAAGCTGGATGACCTGTTTCATGTGGTGCCAGTGCGTAATCAGTTGGTGGACACGCTGCCGGGCGGCTACTGGATTTCTGACTGGACCATGCGTCACGCGAACCTGTTTCGTGCCGTCAAAATCGAAAAAATCATGATGTTCATTATCCTACTGCTGATTGTGGCAGTGGCCGCTTTTAATATAGTTTCCACTCTGGTGATGGTGGTGACGGATAAGCAGGCCGATATCGCGATCCTGCGTACCCTGGGCAGTACCCCAGGTTCAATTATGGTTATTTTTATTATACAAGGGGTGGTGATCGGAGTGATCGGGGTACTGCTGGGGGTTTTGGGTGGCGTCACGCTATCGCTCAACCTGAATACCATCGTGAGCTGGCTGGAACAGATGTTGAATATCCAGTTTATGCCGGCAGACGTCTATTACATCAGCACTTTCCCCTCGGAATTGCACTGGGACGATGTGATCATAATTGCTTCTATCTCAATGGTGCTGGGTGTGTTGGGTACCTTGTATCCGGCCTGGCAGGCATCCCGCACCCAGCCTGCCGAGGCCTTACGTTATGAATAGCGTTATGAATAGCGTTACGAGTAATGTGACGAAAGATACCGCTGACAACCTCGCCGAACTCATCCTGGATTGCCGTGGGGTGACCAAAACCTTTGATGAAGGTGGCCTCAGAGTTGAAGTCTTGCGCAATATCAATTTACAGGTGGCGAAGGGCGAGCGTGTGGCGATTGTCGGCGCTTCGGGTTCCGGCAAAAGTACCCTGCTGCATTTATTGGGGGGGCTGGAGTTGCCCACAGCGGGTGAGATTAGCGTGGGTGGACAACGTCTGGGCGCACTCAGTGAAGCAGCACGCGGCAAGCTGCGTAACCGGATGTTGGGTTTTATCTATCAGTTTCACCATTTGTTGCCGGAATTCACCGCCATGGAGAATGTCGCCATGCCCTTGTTGATTCGCGGCCTGCGTCCTGCCGATGCCTGTGAGCAGGCGGTGGATTTGCTGACCCGGGTCGGCCTGTCGGCAAGGCTAAAACACAAGCCCGGTGAGCTGTCAGGGGGCGAGCGCCAACGCACCGCCCTTGCCCGTGCCTTGATTACGCGTCCTTTGTGCGTACTGGCGGACGAGCCCACAGGAAATCTGGATCATCGCACCGCCGAGCAGGTTTACGAATTAATGATGGAGCTTAACGAAGAACGGGGCACCAGCATCGTGATGGTCACTCATGACTTGCAACTGGCGCAGCGCATGTCCCGCGTCATGCATTTAAGTGACGGTTCATTTCCTGAGTAATTAGAGTATAAATCTTTAAAAAACAATAGTTAACAAAATATTGTTAACTTAATTTATTTGGTTTCCGCAGGCGCCGTTTACGCCAGTTTCGCCCCACCTGGATGCGCCAGAGCAATCGGATAGACAAGTTCCCCAACAACGCAAAACTCGTTCCGCAAACAAAACACCCCAGCAAAAATGGCTGCCAGATGGCCACCAACCCGGTCATTAGCCATTCAATCGATAACTGAAATTCAACATCCTGTATCGGAGTGTCCAGTAGCCAGGTGCCAACTTTATAGGCAAAGTAAAAAAGGGGTGGCATGGTAAAAGGATTGGTGATCCACACCAGGGTAATCGAAATGGGTAAATTGACGCGCACCACAATGGCGCCGATGGCGGCGAGCACCATCTGAAAAGGCACCGGCACAAAGGCAATAAACAGTCCAACACTAAACGCCCCGGCCACGGAATGCCGATTCAGGTGCAGGATATTAGGGTCATGCAGTAACGTGCCCAGAAACTTCAGGTGTCTATGGTCGCGGATCTTTTTGTGATCCGGCATGAAGCGTTTGATAAATTTTCTTGGCATCGACTTCCTCGGATGGTAGTCGGACATTATCCACAATTTTACCGAAGGCTGATACATGCGCAGGGTAGCGCTGGGAATGTTAATTGGAATAGCGAGCCTGCAACAGTTTAGCAGCTTGCCGAGTTTGTTTGGGTCGTGGATGTTGTTCGTTATTTCGTTTACGGCTTTGTGGCTTGTCTTTGCACGCACTACTGTCTGCTCTGGATTCACATTTGTCGGAACCTCGTTGATTGTGGTGTTGCTCAGCGCGAGCATCGGATTTTTTTGGGCCAGTATTGTTGGGCAGCAATTATTAGCGGGTGAACTACCGACAGAATTGGAAGGACAGGATGTGATCGTGGAAGGTCTGATTGCTTCGCTGCCTGAGACACCGTCAACGCGATCTGCAAAAAGCCGGGCGCAGAACCGCACACGTTTCCACTTTATTCCAGAAACAATGGTTTGGCAGGGGGAGACCCAAGCCTTACCCGGCCGGATATTATTGAGCTGGTATCAAAACCCACCATCGCTGCATGTAGGTGAACGTTGGCGTCTTAAGGTGCGTTTGAAGCGTCCGCACGGATTTATGAACCCCGGTGGTTTTGACTACGAGGCCTGGCTTTTCCAGCAGGGGATCCGCGCCAAAGGTTATGTGCGCACTGCGCGCAAGCATGAAAAAACAGACATCAACCAACGTCTGATGGTTGTAGGTGGTGATTATCCCGTACACCAGTTACGTGAACGCTTGCGGCAACGCATTCAAACCGCACTGCACCAACATCCCATGAGTGGCATTGTACTGGCGCTGGCCATTGGTGATCGGCAACAAATCGATCGCAACCAGTGGCAGGTGTTGATGCGCACCGGCACCAATCATCTGGTGGCGATTTCCGGGTTGCACGTGGGTCTGGTGGCGGGGTTTGGCTTTTTTCTGATGCGCCGACTCTGGCGTCTGTCGGCAACGGCGGTGAACCGTTGGCCTGCAGCCAAGGTCGGGGCGGTTGCGGGTCTGCTGGCGGCCACCGTGTACGCACTGCTGGCCGGTTTTTCGGTGCCCACGCAGCGCGCCCTGGTAATGGTCGCGGTGGTGATGTTGGCGGTACTGCTGCAACGGCACACTCGTCCCAGTTCGATGCTGGCCCTGGCACTGATCCTGGTGCTGGGTGTGGATTCCATGGCGGTGCTGACCCCCGGATTTTGGTTGTCGTTTGGCGCGGTGGCGATAATTCTGTACGGCATGTCGGGACGCCTGGCGATGCGCTCGGTATGGTGGCGTTGGGGGCGGGTGCAATGGCTGGTCGCAGTGGGCCTGTTTCCGGCACTGGTGTTGCTGTTTCAGAAAGCCTCACTCGTCGCACCGCTGGCGAATCTGCTGGCGGTGCCCTGGGTGAGTCTGGTGACGGTGCCGCTGACCCTGCTGGGGAGCATGTTGTTAGCGCCGCTGCCGGTGGTCGGTGAATGGCTGCTGGGGCTCGCACTCTGGAGCCTCGATGCCCTGTGGTGGTGGCTGGAAATGTTGAGCCAATGGTCGTTTGCCCAATGGCGACAAGCTGCCCCAGCCGCGTGGACGATTGCGGTATCGCTGCTGGGCATTGCCTGGTTGCTGGCGCCGCGCGGGGTGCCTGCGCGCTGGGTGGGGGCGGTCGGGCTATTGCCGTTGCTGTTTGTGTCTCCGGTTTCTGTGCCGCAGGGGCAGGCACGATTCGCGCTGCTGGACGTGGGGCAGGGGCTGGCGACGGTGATACAGACTCAAAACCATGTGCTGGTGTTTGATGCGGGGCCGCGATTCAGTAGCGGGTTTAACACCGGTGAGGCGGTCGTGGTGCCGTATTTGTTGGCGCAGGGACGAAACCAGATCGATACCCTCATCGTCAGTCATAGCGATAACGACCACATTGGCGGGGTGGCATCGTTGCTGGAGAGCCTGCCGGTGCGACGGGTGTTGAGTAGCGAGCCACACACGATTAGCGATGCGCAAGCCTGCGAAGCCGGTCAACAATGGCAGTGGGACGGGGTGCAGTTTGAGATGATGAATCCGGTGGAGCTTGTTCATCCCAAAGGCCCAAAACGCAATGATCGCTCCTGCGTGCTGCGGGTGCAGGCGGGTGATCACAGCGTATTGCTCAGCGGAGATATTGAACAAGCCGCGGAACGGGACATGATCCAGCGCCTGGCCGGACGCTTGAAATCGGACGTGCTAGTGGTGCCACATCACGGCAGTAAAACATCGTCCAGCAGAGCATTTTTGGCCGCCGTATCGCCTGAGATTGCGTTGTTCCCCGTGGGCTACCGCAACCGTTATGGGTTTCCCAAAGATGAGGTCGTGCAACGCTACCGGGATCGCAATGTCCAGTTATTCGATACCGCCAATCATGGTGCCATTGAAATGCAACTCGGTGCTGTGGATGGATTAACCCGAATCAGCACCTTTCGCCAAAGGGCGGCGCGCTACTGGCATGATCAGTCAGGCCAAGGTCTGAGCACAACTGAAACGGTAGGCACTGCCGACGCTTCCGACAGATCGGTGACTCTGCTAAAGTGAGAGTTTGTTTGTTAAGGCATTGTAGCCATGGGAAATCAGAGGAAAAGTATTCGTGTTTGAGATCGTAAAATCCGGTGGTTGGCTGATGTTCCCCATTATTCTGTGTTCGATTGTGGCCCTGGCGATCATCGGCGAACGCCTGTGGTCACTGCAGCGCAAGCGCATCCTTCCCAAGCACCTCGTCGCCCAGATCTGGCAGATGCAATCCAAGGGACACATTTCAGCCGAGCAGATCAGCTCGGTGCGTAGCAGTTCGCCGCTGGGGCGGGTACTGGCGGCCGGTTTGAGTAATGTGGATAACAGCCGGGAAGTGATGAAAGAAAGCATTGAAGAGACGGGGCGACACGTCGTGCATGAGCTGGAGCGTTACATGAACAGCCTCGGCACCATCGCCGCGATCACCCCATTGCTGGGATTGCTGGGTACGGTGATCGGTATGATCAAGGTGTTTAGCGTGATTACTTCACAGGGTGTGGGCAATCCTGCGGTATTGGCGGGAGGCATCTCCGAGGCGCTGATTACCACCGCAGCGGGCCTCTCTGTCGCTATTCCCAGTTTGATGGCGCACCGCTATTTTCGCGGTCTGATCGATAGTTTGGTGGTGTACATGGAGCAAGAGGCCATCAAAATGGTCGAGGTCATCCATGGCGAACGGCAAACAGACATACCTTCGATTCCTTCTGCAAGCAGATAGTTCGTGAACATATCGCCCACTAAAAAAGAAGACTTGGACGTTAATGTCACACCGCTTATCGACGTGGTATTTTTGCTGTTGATCTTTTTTATGGTATCGACCACATTCGAGCGAGAGTCTGAAATAGAGATCATGCTGCCCGAAGCTACAGCCACCGCGAACGTGACTGATGAATTCGTATTGCAAGTTACCGTGGATGCCGAAGGCACTTTTTATGTCAACAGTCAGCGTGTCATCAATACCCAGTTAAGCACTTTAATGAAAGCCATGCAGGAAGTGGCCGGGGACAGAACAGACCCGCCCATTATTCTCAGCGCCGATGCCAAGACCCCCCACCAGGCGGTGATTACGGTAATGGATGCGGCACGGCAACTGGGCTTCGTGCACCTGAATTTTGCCACGATTCAAAGCGACGAAAAATAGCAACGACTGTTCTTTCAAAAGTGAATTTTTCTATGTACAGTGCTTTCGCACAAAAACTCCAACGAAAAAATACCGAGAAATATTGAATGTCTCCTGGTCAAGTGTATAAACGATTGCTGGGCTATGCATGGCGTTATTCGAGCGTTTTTATTCTGGCGATTATTGGCATGGCGATTGTAGCGGCAACGGAAGCGGGTTTTGCCTGGATCATGAAGCCCATGATCGACGGTACATTCATCGAAAGGGATCCGACCGTGATCCGCTGGCTGCCCGCAGGGTTGTTGGGGATATTTATGGTGCGTGGTATTGCGAGTTTCGTGTCGACGTACGGCATGGAACATGTGGGGCGCAATATTATTCGCGACATGCGCAAGCAAATGTTTTCGAAACTGATGCGTTTACCCACAGGTTTTTATGACCGTTCATCCGCAGGCCAATTGACCTCAAAGTTGATTTACGATGTGGAGCGTGTCGCCCAGGCCGCCACCAAGGCGGTGACCATTGTTGTTAAAGACACATTCACCATCATCGGTTTGTTGATATTAATGTTCTACACCAGCTGGAAGCTGGCGATGGTGTTTTTGTTGTTGGGGCCAATAATTACGGTGTTGGTGGTTTTTGTCAGCAAACGTTTTCGTCGCATCAGTCAACGCATACAGGCATCGATGGGCAATGTCACGCAACTCACCCAACAAATTACCGAAGGCCATCGGGTGGTAAAAATATTTGGCGGAGAAAGCTGTGAAGACCAGCAATTCTCAAAGTCCAATGAATATAATCGCCGACAAAATATGAAACTGGCCGCGACGCGCGCCATCAGCGTACCGACTTCCCAGTTTCTCGGAGCCTGCGGTTTGGCCGTTATACTCTATGTCGCCACATCAGATGAAATGCTTGATGTATTAACGCCAGGTACATTTATGTCGTTTATTGCCGCGAGTATGTTATTGCTGGCACCGTTGAAGCGATTAACGATGGTGCAAGCAACGGTACAGCAAGGTATTGCTGCTGCACAGAGTGTCTTTTTATTGTTGGATGAAGAATCTGAAAAAGACACCGGCACAAAAATTATTGACAAATCTCAGGGCCGGCTTGAATTCCGCAATGTATCTTTTAGCTACGCAAGCTCGGAACGGACGGTATTGAGTAGCATCAGTTTTACTGCGCAGGCAGGAGAGACCGTGGCCATCGTGGGCCGTTCCGGCAGTGGAAAATCAACATTGGTGAGTTTGCTACCACGTTTTTATGACGCGGAAGAGGGCGAAATTCTGTTAGATGGCACGCCTTTGCAAGCGATCAGGCTGGATAATCTGCGCGAACAGATTTCCTTGGTGAGCCAGGAAATTACTCTGTTTAACGATACCGTTGCCAATAATATCGCCTATGGCAGTTTATCAGAATGCGGTGAAGCAGAGATTATCGCGGCAGCAAAGGCGGCGCACGCATTGGAATTTATTGAGGCCATGCCAAAGGGCTTTCAGACCATGGTCGGTGACAAGGGTGTATTGTTGTCCGGCGGCCAACGTCAGCGTATTGCCATCGCTCGTGCCGTGTTAAAGAATGCACCCATTATCATTCTGGACGAGGCGACTTCTGCATTGGACACGGAATCGGAACGGCATATCCAAGATGCGCTGGGCGTGCTGATGAAAAACCGAACCACGCTGGTGATTGCGCATCGCTTGTCGACGGTTGAAAATGCCGACAAGATTCTAGTGCTGCGCGACGGCAAGATTGTTGAGTCGGGATCTCACACAGAGTTACTGGCGGCGAGAAAAGATTACGCCAGTTTGTATCAGATGCAGTTTGACAGCGACTAACAAGCGCATTCTTTGTAACGAGCTTTAGATGAGCCAAGCATCTTGAAAAATCTCGAATATTACTGGTACAACAAAAGCACAATCACTTTATTGTTGTTGCCCGTTTCCTGGCTATTTTGTGTCATTGCCGTAGTGCGGCGCCTGCTGTATCGCATGGGAGTGTTAAAGGTACACCAAATACCGGTACCGGTGATTATTGTCGGTAACATCTCGGTCGGCGGCACGGGTAAGACGCCACTGGTGACTTGGCTGGTTAAAGAATTACGTAAACAAGGTTTCACTCCGGGCATTGTCAGTCGTGGTTACGGTGGAGGAGCATCACACTGGCCGCAGCAGGTACGTTCAGACAGCGACCCGCGCATGGTGGGCGATGAGGCGGTGTTACTGGCGCGGCGTACGGGTTGTCCCATGGCGGTTGGCCCAAACCGGGTGGATGCGGCCACGGCCTTACTTTCATATACCGACTGTGATGTGATTGTGGCCGATGATGGCCTGCAACATTATGCACTGGCTCGAGACGTGGAAATTGCGGTTATCGATGGGGTGCGGCGTTTCGGAAATGGTTATTGTTTGCCAGCGGGGCCTTTGCGCGAGCCCTTGAGCAGGATCAAAAGCGTTGATATTGTGGTGACCAACGGCGTGGCAGGGGTGCGTGAATATCACATGGAATTGGTGCTGGGGCGCTTACAAAACTTGGCCTCGCCGGAAAAAACGACGGCATTACATTTTTTTTCGGGAAGTACTGTGCATGCCATAGCCGGTATCGGTCACCCTGAACGATTTTTTCGGCAACTGGAATCACACGGGCTAACGGTGATTGAACACCCGTTTCCAGATCATCATCCTTTCCTCGCTGAAGATATTATTTTTGCCGATGAGTTGCCAGTATTAATGACCGAGAAAGATGCCGTAAAATGTCAGGGTTATGCCACTGAAAGGCATTGGAGTGTACCCGTCGATGCACGCATCGACGAACGTATGTTGCCATTAATTTTACGCCGGATAAAAAAATCTGAAAGCAAAGCACACCCATAAAATGAACGCTGTGTCTATTGGATATATTTAGGATACCCTGGATTTCAGGTGAAACTTAGGAAAATAAAATGGATAAAAAATTACTCGATATTTTAGTTTGCCCAATCTGCAAGGGCCCGCTTGTTTATGTCAAAGATGCTAACGAACTGATCTGTAAACCGGATCGCCTGGCTTATCCGATACGCGACGACATTCCCGTGATGCTGGAGGATGAAGCACGTGCTCTGGCACCGGACGAAGACGTTAAATGACATTTCGCATCGTTATTCCGGCTCGATATGCAGCCACCCGCTTACCCGGTAAGCCGTTATTGGATATTGCTGGCAAACCCATGATCCAGCACGTTTATGAACGGGCCATGGAAAGTGGCGCGGAACAGGTGATTATTGCCACCGATAGCGCATTGATCGCAAAGGCCGTCGAAAAATTTGGGGGTGAAGCCTGTTTGACCGCCGAGTCGCATCAATCTGGTACTGATCGCATTGCTGAAGTGGCCGAAAAGCTGAGCTTCCTCGCCAGCGATATCATCGTCAACCTGCAAGGTGACGAGCCCATGATGCCTGCCGCAGTGATTCGTCAGGTGGCCGATAATCTTGCCCAGTACAGCGAAGCCAGCATGGCGACGGTATGTGCGAAAATCGATACGGCAGCAGAATTATTCGATCCGCATATCGTAAAAGTGGTGAAAGACAAACGCGATTTTGCCCTTTATTTTAGTCGTGCCAGTGTTCCCTGGGATCGTGATGCCTTCGCCAGCACCACGGAAGTGTTACCCAAAGGTTCTGTCCATTTCAGACACATTGGCATTTACGCCTATCGAACTGGATTTTTAAAAGAATACAGCCAATGGCCGGTATGCGCGTTGGAAACCATGGAATCGCTGGAGCAATTGCGTGCCTTGTGGAATGGACATTGCATTCACGTCGCCGAAGCTCTGGAAGTCCCACTTGCAGGGGTAGACACCGAAAAGGATTTGGCACTAGTACGCGCCCATTTATCCTAACTTAAAATAGCTGGCAACAAACCCTGCCTCTGATTTACAAGTAACTCCGTTTAAATGTAACCCCGGTAATAAATAACATGATGTTACACAGAACACATAATACGATATCGTTTATTACGCTGTTATTCTTTTCTCTGTTTAATGTTCTAACAGCCTATGCCAATACACCGCCGCAGGCTGCTATCGCGACTGCTCATCCTTTGGCGACAGCTGCAGGCCAGGAAATATTGCAAGCAGGGGGAAATGCCTTTGATGCAGCAGTGGCGATCACCGCCACCCTTGGCGTCGTTGAACCCTACGGTTCTGGGCTGGGCGGAGGAGGGTTCTGGTTATTGCATCGTCAGTCTGATGGGCATCAAGTGGTCATCGATGGCCGTGAAAAGGCACCTGCCAAGGCAACTCGTGATATGTATCTTGATGCAGATGGCAATGTTATTGCCGGTGCTTCGATCGATGGCCCATTGGCAGCCGGGATACCCGGAGTACCCGCAGCGATGGTGCATATTGCTCAAAAATATGGACAACTGCCGCTGGCTAAAAGTTTAGCACCTGCTGTTCGACTAGCGAAAACCGGTTTTAAAATTGATAAACATTATCGACGTTATGCCAAGATTCGACTCAAAACATTACGTCGATTCCCGTCCGCAGCGAATATTTTTTTGCAAAATAACGAGGTTCCTGAATTAGCTTATCGGTTAAAACAACCTGACCTTGCGCGTACCCTTGAGACCCTCGCTCGCCAGGGTAAGGCCGGTTTTTATGAAGGAGCACTTGCACAGAAACTGGTTAACGGTGTGAGCAGGGCGGGAGGGATTTGGACCTTAAACGATCTCAAGAATTATAAGATAATCGAACGTGAACCGGTAATCAGTGAATACCGTGGCATGAGAATAATTTCGGTGCCGCCACCGTCTTCTGGCGGTATCGCACTTGCCGAAATGTTTAATATGCTGGCCCAAGTTAAGTATCAAAAGATGGGTCTCGCCGATAAAACTCACTTTGCTATTGAAATTATGCGACGGGCGTATCGTGACCGTGCAGAATATTTGGGGGACAGTGATTATGTTGGTGTGCCCATTTCCCGCTTAACCGGAAACGCATATGCCAGGACACTCATTCAGGATATTGATCGGGATCAGGCCACACCAAGCGATGCCTTAAAAGCCATTGCCAATCCCACTGGTGACGGTGCCGACACCACGCATTTTTCAATTTTGGATAAACAGGGAAACCGTGTTTCGGCCACATTGAGTGTGAATTATTTATTCGGTTCTGCATATGTGGTACCTGGCACGGGTTTTTTGCTGAATGATGAAATGGACGATTTTTCATCAAAGCCCGGTATGCCCAACACCTACGGCCTCAT
This sequence comes from uncultured Ectothiorhodospiraceae bacterium, assembly GCA_964401355.1. GTDB lineage: Bacteria > Pseudomonadota > Gammaproteobacteria > SZUA-152 > SZUA-152 > SZUA-152. The sequence continues at coordinate 16,299 of CAYNYJ010000069.1, forward strand.
CGGCGCGGAGGCCAATGCGATTGCACCGGGAAAAAGACCGCTCTCAAGCATGTCTCCGACCTTCATCGAAAATGAGCGAGGAATTGCCATATTGGGTACCCCGGGTGGTAGCCGGATTATCACTATGGTGTTGTTAGCTGCGCTCGAGTATTTGAACGGTGGCGATGCCGATGCCATCGTGCAACGCCCACGTTTTCATCATCAATACATGCCTGATTGGGTGATGTATGAAAATGATGCCTTGAGTGAAAGCGTCGTGTCGCAATTATCATTGCGTGGGCACAAACTGAAAAAACTCACTTTGCGCTACGGTAATATGCAAGCGGTGGTGTGGGACAAGCTTAAAGTATTAGTCACTGCCGCCAGCGATCCCAGAGGGATAGGCTCAGCGAAGGTCATTAAATAACGCGTTAGATTTAGTACGTTTATGGTTGGCTACAAACCTCGGTGTCCGTTGATGTGTATATTGTTTCACTGCTGTCCCGTTAACTTTCACAGCAATACCAACTGATTATCGGCATGCCTT
>CAYNYJ010000070.1:0-16517 GCA_964401355.1 uncultured Ectothiorhodospiraceae bacterium
TTTAATCGTCAGCACATTGGCTGTGCGAACCTATGGAATTTATTCCATAGTAGTTGAGTTGCAGGTGATGCCTCGGATGTGCTCACTCAGGGCGGTATTAAAAATACCGGGTTAATTCCAGTTGCAGATAATTATCTTTGCGTACGCCTGCGAGAAGATCGCTGGAGGTGATGTTGACGAAGGCTTGTCCTTCCAGGCTGATCTTCCAATCGCCCGCGAGGCGACGACTGGACTCCAGGGTCAGCAAGCGAAAACCATCGTCGCGGTCGAAAATTATTCCCAATAGAAATTCCGTGGAAGCCTCATCATTGAGTACGAGACGTGCGCCTAACAGGATGTCATCGACGAAGGGCGTCAGAGCATCCGTGCCACGATCATCGTAGAGATATTCGGCGATGATGCCAAGATCCATACGGCCGTCGGCGATACCAATGAAGCTGTATTCAAAACCGGCGGTGAGGGCGGTGTAGGTTTTACCCAGGCCGGAGCGGTGAATGATCTCGGCCTTCCACAGCCAGTCTTCCAAAGTGGCTTGCAGATCCAGGCCCCATTGTTTGATGAGCCGATAGACGGGAATCAACACCGTCTGGCCCTGGCCGTTCAGGCCGGGCACCAACAGCGGGTCACGGCTGGTGCCGCTGAAATAACTGAGGCCGATGTCCCAGTCACCCACGGCCTGCGTCCAGCGCGCCGCATAGTCGATGTGGTGTTGTTTGTCGGAAGACTGATAACGGGTTTGGGTGGTATCGACCGGCGGCGCGAAACGCAGCCGGCCTTTTTCGCCGGGGAAACGACGTTCACGAAAACCGGGCAGTATAAATAAGTCCAGGGTGCCCCAGTCACGAATCAGTGCGAGGTTGATCATTGGCTGGCCGAACTTTTCTTCGCCATCGGTGGCCTCGATCAGATCGGTTTGATTAATGATGTCGACCAGGTGTTGGGCCTCGGTGACGCCCCAAAACACCTTGCGCAATCCAATACGCAATTCCCAATCGTTTGCGGCCTTCAGCCAGGTCAGTTCACGAATGTCGGCATGGCTGCGCTCAGCATCGTTTTCATCCCAGCGCAGAAAGGGCACGAAGCTAAAGCTTTGCTGGCCATTGTCCCAGTCTGCGTAATATTCGGCTTGGGTCGAGAACGACATATTATTATCGTGCTGGCGGGGATCGGCTGGACTGCTTTCAAAAGCACGAAACTCACCGCTGACATAACCCGACCACTCGCCTGCATGGCTGGTGGTTGCACTGCACAGCACGATGCCAAATACCCATCCTATGAAGCCGTAGGCTAGCATATTGTCACGTAGCCTTTGGCAACATGACCTACCGTTTTCGTGGCGAGTGACCTGAAATTTACCCACAGCGATTAGCGGGCGCGTTTTAGGCTGTTACGGTCAAAGTCACGGGCGGTCAGGCCGATTTTAAACCGGTAGTCTTTCCAGAAAAGACGCGTGCTTTTTTTAGTGAGGTGGTTCACGACGTGCATTTCATCGGGACGCCAATATCGCCCCTCGTATTGTTGATAGCCGGAGTAGGTCAGGGTTTTCAGTAGGGCCTTTTTGCGGTCATAAAACTCGATCTTCAGCGGCTGATACATGTCTTTGTCCAGCCAGGTGATCAAGCGAGTGTAGCCCGAATGTTTGTACGCGGGTTTGCGTTCGATGACAAAAGCGTCGCGGGCATCGATGCTTTCATCGCGTAAATAGGTGTAAGTGTATTTTTCGATTTCCTGCGAAGACAGGTCTTCGTAGGAAAATTCGCTGCCCATGAAGGGGCCGGATTTATTGTTGGAGGAAATGCGTTTGACGCGTTTCAGTGCAGGCAGGTACAGCCATTGTTCGTCGGCCTTTAGAGCGTGAGTGTAGCTTAGAAAGGCGGTGCCTTTAATGTCGCGCGGGGTATCGAAGATGCTCATGGATTTGTCGCCGTCACCGGCAACCTCCAAGGTTTTACTGCGAATGTGACGTCTGCTTTCCTGGCCGTGGCGGTTACGCAAGACCATCTCCAGACGGGCGGTTTGGTCTTGCCAGCCGCTGTCGCGTTGGTCGGCCTCGATGGCGATGGACAGACCCTTTTCGGCAGCGCTTTGCGCGCTGGACAGTAATGGCCAGGCCGTGAACGTCAGCAGGCAACCGGTTAATAAAACATTGAGGGGAATCCGTTTCGGTGAGCGTTTATGCATGATTGTGTTCCTTGGCGGCTGTTAGCGGCGGGGTTTTTTCATCGCGTTCTTTATCGAGCCAAATGAGGATGGGCGGCAATAACAGGAAGTCGGCCAGCAAGGCAAAGGTAATAACGATGGCTGTTAGCAAACCCATGCCGGCGTTTAATTCGAAGCTGGAAAGTGACAACACCATGAAGCCCACCACCAACACGATGGAGGTGGTGATCAAGGCCATGCCGACACTGCGAAAGGCGTAGCGTACGGCGGCCTCGGCATCGAGACCCTTTTCGCGGCGCGCCCGCATGTACTTGCTCAGGAAATGCACGGTGTCATCCACCACGATGCCCAGCGTCATGCTGGCGACGATGGACAGACTCAGGCCGACCTCGCCGACCAGAATACCCCACAGTCCAAAGCCCATGGCGGCGGGCACCAGGTTGGGGATCATGCTTAACAGGCCGATTTTTACCGAGCGCAGGGCGATGATCAGGATGAGGGAAATGCCGATCAGCGCGAGGGTGGTGCCGACCAGCATGCTGATGATATTGCGTTTGCCGATGTGGGCGAACATCATCGTGGTGCCGCTGCCCTGTTTGGCGTGAAGGTCGCCGGCAATATGTGGGGCATGGGTGGCCAGCCAGTCGCTGGCGCGTTTGTCCAGTGCCAGTAATTCATTGCTCGACATGGTTTTCAAAATGGCGGTAAAACGGGTGGCGGACTTGTCCACGTTGATCTGGTTATTGAGATCCAGCCCGTAGGGCAGCGACATTTCGTATAACAATAAATATTGTGCCGCCAGGTTGCGTTCATCCGGCAGGCGATACCGGTCCGGATCGTCACCGTGCATGTTTTTGTTTAAGCGTTTCATCGTGTCGGTGAGGGTGCTGACGTAAATGGTCTCGGGTTGAGCGCGGAACCAGTCGGCAAAGGCGGCGACGTTCTGGAGGAATTCCGGGTTGCTGATGCCGCCGGGTTCAGCGGAGTCCAGAGAATAATCGATGCTGTAAAGACCGCTGAGGTTGGCCGTCATAAAATCAGAATCGGTGCGAAAGCTGACGGTTTCATCAAAGTAATGCACAAACACATCATTCAATTCATTACGCGGAATTGAGGCCACTAAAAGAGTGACTATGATGGCCATCCCCCAGATCAGTTTGTGGCGTTGTTTGACCACAAAATCACCGAGCCGATGCATGAGATGACTGTCGTCATTTTTGACCACTCGCACCCGTACCGGTAACAGCGACATCAACGCCGGCAGGAAGGTCACCGATAAAAAGAACGACGCGACTACGCCGATGGCGACCATGTTGCCAAGGTGCTGGAAGGGCGGCACATCGGAAAAGTTCAGGCTTAAAAATCCCAGCGCAGTGGTGGTGCTGGCGAGAAACACCGGCTGCATATTGATGCGCAGACTTTCCACGATGGCGGCGGTTTTGGCGCGGCCCATGCGCATTTCGTGCAACATAGCGACAAGTATGTGTACGCAATTGGCGATGGCCATGGTGAGCACAATAGTGGGGGTGGCGGCGGACGGCGGGGTGATGGGGAAACCCAGGTAGCCCCCCATGCCCATGGCCGTCATGATCGAACCGATGATCACCAACAGGGTGGCAACGGTGCCGGAGAAGCCGCGAATCATCAGACCCAGGGTTACCAGCATCAAGGCAAAACTGATGGGCACCAGCTTTTGCATATCGCCCTGTGAGGATTCGGCAAAGGCATTGTTCATGAACACCATGCCGCTGAGATAGATGTCCAGGTGTGGGTATTGGGCCTGGATTTCTGCCGCCAGGTTGCGCGCAAAGGCAACCACCTCTGCCACCTCGGAGAGCGCCTCACCGGGCAGTTGCACCGTGACATTGACCCCGGTGACGTGGGCGCGATCCGAGATGATGCGATTCAACAGGATGGGTTCGCTCAGTGCGATACGTCGAATCTTGCCTTGGCTTTGCTCAGTGAGTGTCAGCTCTTCCGCCACCAGATCCATGACCCGCAGGTCATCACCTTCGGCCTCGGTGTGTTGAAAGTTGGCCATCGAATCGACCCGGATCGAATAGGGGGTGTGCCAGGCTTTGTCGGTGAGTGTCTTGATGGCTTCCAGCGTTTCCGTGCCAAAGGCGTTGCCATCCTGGGGGGCGAGGATGAACATCACATTATCGGTTTTGGTGTATACGGCCTCCAGGGCTTCGAAGGTCAGCAGTTGCGGATTGTCGGCGCTGAAGAACACCCGGTAGTCGGTTTTAAAGGCCAGGTGTTTGCCGCCACTGGCAGCGGCCATAACCAGTAGTATGCTCGCGAAGATGACTAACCAGGGATGCCGGGTAATCCATTGGGCATAGCGAATGACCGAAGTCACGGGGGTCACGTTGGTCTCTTGCATGGCGCTCTCCTTGGCCTTAAATGCGGGTAGACGGGGTGATTAAAAGGACATAATGACTAGCGTTTGATGAGACCGTTTAGCAGCAACTGCACGACGCTCTCGGCGCGTTTTTCGAAGATATCCAGGCTGTACATGGGCATGAGCAAGGGCAGGCAAAAGGCGGTGATGGCGCTGGCGATGGCCTCCGCGGTGTCATCAAGATTATGAATCGAAAATTCACCGCGCTGCACACCGTCTTCCAGCAGGTTCACCAGCAGGTCGTGCTTGCTGAGTTTGTAAGTGTCAACGATGTCCATGCGCGCTTCACAAATGGCATTCACCATTTCATTCATGCGCGGGTCGTTTGACCACTGGCCGTGGGTGTAACGCAGGGTGTGCAAGACCACATCGTGCAAGCGTTCCGCCGCGGGACGATCCTGTTGCTTGATAATGTCCGCGATCAGTACCAGCTTGGTGTCGAGGCAGTTAGTCGCCAGATTGGCACCAATATCCAGTTTATTTTTGAAGAAACGGTAGAGATTGGCGGCGGACATATCACAGTCCTGCGCGATTTCAGCCATGGTGGTTTTGTTGTAACCAAACTGGGCGAAGCGCTGGCTGGCGGCCTCAAGGATGCGGGCGCGAATATCTTCACTAGGGTCGGGGGTGTTGTTTGTTGGATCGTCGGTCATGGTTGTGTCCTTGATGATGGAAAATACTGTAGCTCCTGAATTATGAATAATCAATATAATATTCAGTATTTATTGTTCAGGACTTTTTCAGGGCATGGGTGCATGTTTAAAATTAATTTTAACTTATTGTTTCGTATTGATATTTTTTAAATGCCAGGTTTTTTTAGAAGAGTCGTTAATGTCGGCTGTGCTGGAGCAATTTGTTGAAAGGAGGTGGAGAGCCACAAATATGAGGGTGAAACGCTCTTACGATGTGCTTGCGAGGCTCATTTTTTTGTAGGGGAATTTGGGCAATGTGTTATTACGCTCAAAACGAATGAGCGGGCAGTCGATCTCGAATGCCATCAGCCAATGGGTACTGGAAACAGAGTTGGAGGGAGCATGTGTGTGCAATCTTGCCGGATAGGTCGGCTATCACAATATCCCGGTAACCGTTAATGGGCTGCTTGTGTTGGTTTTTTTCCTGTTTGCGATGAGTGTTGTTGTTTGGCCCATTTCAGAAAAACCTCCGCTGGCATGGGTTTGCCCAGGAGATAACCCTGCGCGGTATCGCAGTTTAGAATCTGTAACATATCCCAGGTCTCCTGATCTTCCACGCCTTCGGCGACGACCTTTAATCCCAGGTTATGTGCCAGATCGATGGTGGAACGCACAATCACTGCATCTTTGTCATCTCTGGTCATCTCGAAGACAAATGACTTGTCGATTTTAAGCTCATGTACCGGTAGTCGTTTTAGATAGCTCAGTGAAGAGAAACCGGTACCGTAGTCATCGATTGAAATAGACACTCCCATCTCATCCAGCTGGGTCAAAATATCCACTGCCTTATCCGGATTCACCATCATCGCATTTTCGGTGACTTCCAATGTCAATTGTGCAGCGGGTAGTTGGTTGTTTGTCAGTAATGCCCTGACTTGTTCAACAATGCGATCATCCTCGAGATTGTATGCAGATAAATTGACCGCCACGGTGAGATTAAGGCCGGCGTTATTCCATGTTTTGGTTTGCTGGATCGCACGTGTTAGTACCCAGTGGGCGATATCATGGATGAGTCCGGTCTGCTCCGCGAGCCGGATGATTTCTTCCGGAGGGATATTACCGTGTTTCGGATGGTTCCAGCGAAGCAAAGCTTCCATGCCAATAACGTAGTCATTGCTTAAGCGGGCTTGAGGTTGATAGAACAGTTCCAGTTTATTATGCTCTATGGCTTGGCGTAAATCGGCCATTAATCCCAGTCGTTCCACACTGTGTTGATCCTGCTCGGGGTCGTAAACGGCGAGATTAGTTTTGTGGTGTTTGGCCTGGTACATGGCGATGTCGGCACGCTGGATCAGAATGCGGTCATCGATACCGTGTTGAGGGTAAATCGTGATGCCGACACTGGCGCTGGTATAAAGTTGCTGGCCATCAAGACGGAATGGCCGAGTGAGTGCCCGCGCAACTTTTTCTGCAATTTTGATGGCGTGCGCTTCGTGCGCTGTTGGTAACAAAATGGCAAATTCATCGCCGCCAAGACGGGCGATGGTGTCGGTATCGCGTAACAGGCTGGACAGGCGTAGCCCCACCTCGATCAGCAACTGATCGCCCGTTGGGTGTCCCAGGGTATCGTTGATTTCTTTGAACTGATTGAGATCCAACATTAACAGAGCCAGAGCACCTTTCTTTTGTTCGGCAGCATTTATCGCCTGCTTGAGACGGTCAGTGAGCCGATTGCGATTCCCCAGGTTGGTCAAGGAGTCATGCAAGGCATGATATTCCAATGCCGTTTGCCGTGCTTGCACCTGGCGGCGCATGGCATTGAAGGCATCGACCAGGTGTTGGGTTTCGTGTGTGCCATATTCGTGAATATCGTGGTTGAGCAATATTGCCCCATCCTGGTTTTCGGATTCGGTTTTCAGTGCGCGGGCGACCGAGGCAACGGGACGTAAAATCATCCTTTCCAGTGCAATGAAACCGAGAATAATCATGGTCAGACACAATGCGGTAAACATCCACAGAGTCTGCGTTTGATGCTCGGCAACCCGCGTGACGATGGAAAGGTCGTCATTGGCGGAAGCTTCTATACGCACGTCTAGGTTGAGCAGCATGTTCCAGATTGTTTCCATACGTGGCTTGATGGTGGTGCGTCGGAGTTTGGCATCAGCTCGCCAGTCACCGGTATTGTGAATATATTTAATCTTTTTAAAGGTCGCAAACCAGTCATTCGATGCCGTTTTGAGTTCTTCCAGTGAGACGCTTCCCTGGAACTCCAACAGGCCGATATCATCATTCTTTTGTAAGCGCTCAAGCAGTATTTGCAATCCTTGAAACTGGGTAGCGACATCTTGTTCCTGTGTGGATAACATCGACTCATTAAATGAGCCCAGGCGATTGGCCAGATACATGCGGAAATTGGAAATCATTTGTGTCCAGATATGCCGAGCCTGCACAAATTCTTGATAGATCGCCAGGTTTTCTGTCGTTCTTGGCTCTTCAAGTATTTCACTGATGGCGAGATTGGCTGCGGTATAAAAGATGTTGTGTTTAGGTAACATGTTAGTCCGCGCGAGGGCTAAAGCCGGGTATTGGCGAGAGATGTCGAGCCGGATTTCAATGAGCGTGTCGATGGCCTGTTCCAGGTCGGCCAGGGTGTCTTTCAGCAATTGAATGTTGTTTTGATACTGGTGCTGTTTGACCCAGTCGTGTTTGAACAGTATTTCGGTTTGCAGGCGTGCGTCGGCCAGGAATTGTCGGATAGTGCTACGCTGTTCAGTCAGATCAGGGTCTAACAGGAAAGCGGCGAGGGATTCGCGTGTCAGCCACACCGCATTACGCACCATGCGGCTGCGTTCCAGTAATTGGTTGCGGGTCGCTATGTTACTGGTGGTTTCCTCTCTTGCGGTTTCGAGTTGCTGATAACTGAGCGATGCGCTCGCCAGCACAATAATGGCCAGCACCCCTGCAACCACCATGTAGCGTCCGCGAAGACTTTTAAAAGCCCATAAATTCAATATGTTATGCCTGAAGTGTGGTAGTCGTACCTCTTTACTCAACAAACACCGGATTTATTATAACAATCCTAGAAATAGTTATCGGTCTACGTTGTATAGACTTGAACAAGAGGGACATTACCCTAAATGCAGGGTTTTAGGTAATCCGTGTGGGAAATTACTGGGATTTGGGAGGTGGGAGTAAGGAATGGTCAAGTTTCTATGTGTATTGTTATGTGTGCTGATATTGGCGTCTTGTGGCACGGTAGGGACACGTGAGGGCTCCAACTGGGGGAGTACTGCGCGCTCGCCTTCACTGGCCGACCTTTCCCGGGCAAGTCTGAATGCCTTGCGTGCCCCGGAAACCTGGGTGCCGGTCATGGGTGCGGTATTGTTCAGTGCGACGGATTGGGACAAGGGTTTGAGCACCTGGGCGCGCCGAGAACGACCGTTGTTTGGTTCTCAACAAGCGGCTCTGGATGCCAGTGATACATTGCGGGATTGGGCTAAATACGGAGTGGTCGCTACCGCGCTTCTGACTCCCGGTGCCGGCGATGGCTGGCAGACGGCAACGGATAAAATAACCGGGATGAGTATTCAGCTTGGTGCCTGGCTGGTTAATGATGTTGCCACCACGGCGTTTAAGCGGGGTTTTTCGCGCCGTCGCCCCTTGCCGGTTAACAACCGAAGCTTCCCGTCCGGGCATACTTCTCAGGCCTTTGCGGCGGGCACCTTGTCGCGCCGTAATCTGGAGTATCTTGATATTTCGTCATTCTCGAAACGGGCGTGGGACGTTGGTTTTATAACGCTGGGTGTGGGTACCAGTTGGGCGCGTGTTGAGGCCGGTATGCACTACCCTTCTGATGTGCTGGCTGGCGCCGCGTTGGGTCATTTCATTGCAGCTGTGGTGAATGATGTCTTTTTAGGCAGGACGAGAGCCGGTTATTCGGCTGCATCGCAGTTTAGACTGACGACCGGGTATCACCAGGTGCGATTAACATGGGAACGGCATTTTTAGTGGATGGGGCCTGCGGTATATTATCTATTTAAGAATGGGCACGATTTTTTTGCCGATGCCAGATTGATAATTTATTGTGCATAACCGGTAAATCAAAATGTGAAGCTGATAATTCGCCGAGATGCTGGCTATTGGTTTCTTACATAAAGCTTTCAAAATGCTTGCCGATAGGTTTTTCATTAATACAGATGATTTCTAATGACGAATCAAAGAATATCAGTGTTGTCCCATTAACGCCTTATTCGTCATGCTGGCGCAGGCCGGCATCTAGAAAGTCGTTGAAATCACTGGTTTCCGGCCTACGCCGGAATGACGGAAAGAGGTTGCTCATGTTCATGTCTCCAATACCACTGAATATCCTAGACACCACGTGTGTCGCCAGTTGCAGCAGAACAAGATTCAAGTTAACGGGACAGCACTGAAAAAATATCGATAATCAGCGGGAAATTGAAACGTGGTGTGTTTTGTCCTGTCAGAATGGAGCATTAGTCGCGCAGCATGAAGACACAAATGGAAGAGCTGCAGAAAAACAGTTATTTGAACAGCGCCAACGCCGCTTTTATTGAGGAACAGTACGCAATTTTCTTGCGCGACCCATCTTTGCTGAGTGTCGACTGGCAAGATTTTTTTGCGGAGCTGATCAACGACCGACAGACAGGGGCTGAATGGCTCGTTGAGGATGTGGATCATCAAGTCATCCGTGATGAATTCCGCCGTATGGCAAGACGGCCGCGTGGAATTGCAGTGGCCACTATTTCCCCCGTTTCTTTGCACGACGCCGGGCAAGACACTTCGCAAGGTGCTTCGCAAAGGGCATCCTGTATCGATGCCAAGCAGGTTGCGGTTTTACAGTTAATTAATGCTTACCGGTTTCGTGGCCATCAACACGCCGATCTTGATCCTCTGGTTTTACGTGACCAGGAACTGGTGCCCGAGTTACACCCGGCCTTTCATAAGCTGTCTGAAGAAGACATGGATACTATTTTTAATACGGGCTCTCTGGTGGGCGACGACGAGGCACCGTTGCGGGAAATATTGGAGATCTTGCGGCGTACTTACTGCGGCCATATCGGTGTAGAGTACATGCACATTACCGATACTCAGGAAAAAAGGTGGTTGCAACAGCGCCTGGAAGGCAAATCAGCACAGCTGGCTTTTTCTGATCAGCAACGTCTTACCATGCTGAAAACATTATTGTCTGCCTCGGAGTTTGAAAAATACCTGCACACGCGTTACGTCGGACAAAAACGCTTCTCGCTGGAAGGGGCAGAATGCCTTATCCCCATGCTGAATTTATTGGTAGAGCAGGCGGGTGAAAATAAAGTGGCGGAAGTGGTGTTGGGGATGGCACATCGTGGTCGGCTTAATGTGTTGACCAACGTCCTGGGTAAAGACCCCGCGTCGTTGTTTGATGAATTTGAGGGTAACGCGAAAAGCCCGAACGAAAATGGTTCCGGTGATGTGAAATATCATCAGGGTTTTTCATCCGATATTGAAACAGCGGGCGGTATCGTGCATCTGGCGTTGTTGTTCAATCCTTCACACTTGGAAATTGTCAGCCCCGTGGTGGGCGGCTCGGTGCGCGCAAGACAACATCGCCGCAAAGATAAATCCGGTGGCAAGGTATTACCCGTGTTGATTCATGGTGACGCGGCCTTTTCCGGCCAGGGCGTGGTAATGGAAAATTTCAACATGTCGCAAGCGCGGGGTTTCAGTATCGGTGGCACGGTACATATCATTATCAATAATCAGATTGGTTTTACCACCAGCAATCCGCTCGACTCTCGATCAACGACTTACTGCACAGAAGTGGCGCGCATGATTCAGGCACCTATTCTGCACGTGAATGGTGATGACCCGGAAGCGGTGGCCAGGGTGATTAAAGTCGCGTTGGATTTTCGCATGGTGTATCGCAAGGATGTGGTCATCGACTTGCTGTGTTATCGGCGCCATGGCCACAGTGAGGCCGATGAACCTGCCGCGACTCAGCCGATGATGTATAAAAATATTCGCCAGCATGCGCGCATTGCACAATTATATGCGGATCAGTTGGTGGCTGACGGCATCATTAGCGTTGAGAAAATTGATGCGATGAAGCTGGCCTATCGTGATGCCCTGGACAAGGGAGAGACTGTCGCGCCCAACATTGTTGACCACGATTATGACAAACCCTACTGGGTGGACTGGACGCCCTACTTGGCTGGGGGTATCGATGAAGTTGTCGATACCAGCAAGTCACAAGATTATATACAGGATGCGGTGAACCGCCTGTACACGTTGCCGGAGAATATTACCCTACACCCCAGTGTGCGACGCATTATTGATGATCGCTGCAAGATGGCCGGGGGTGAAACCCGTATGGATTGGGGGTTTGCTGAAACCATGGCTTATGCGAGCCTGGTGGAAGAGGGATATCCCATACGTTTATCGGGCCAGGACAGTGGGCGTGGCACTTTTTTCCATCGACACGCGATTATTCATGATCAAACCGAGGGTCGGAGTTATATTCCGTTGCAACATCTTTCTGAAGATCAGGCCGATTTTGTGGTGATAGATTCGTTGTTGTCGGAAGAGGCCGTATTGGCATTTGAGTATGGATTCAGCACGGCGGCACCCTACGCCCTGGTGATTTGGGAAGCCCAGTTCGGCGATTTTGCCAACGGCGCGCAAGTGGTCATTGACCAGTTCATCACTTCAGGTGCCTCTAAGTGGGGGCGTTTAAGCGGGTTGGTAATGTTTTTGCCGCATGGTTTTGATGGCCAGGGCCCGGAGCATTCGTCCGCCAGGCTGGAGCGTTACTTACAGTTGTGCGCTGAAAATAACGTGCAGGTTTGTATGCCCAGCGAACCGGCACAGATGTTTCATCTGCTGCGCCGACAGATGCTGCGCATGTCACGTACCCCGTTGATCATAATGACGCCGAAGAGTTTGTTGCGTCATAAACTATCGACCTCGCACTTGGAAGATTTGTCCAAACAGGGTTTTCGCGCGGTGATCAGTGATCCTGACGTGGTTGATGTCAATAAAGTGACCCGCATAGTGGTGTGCAGCGGAAAGGTATTTTTTGATTTGCTGGATGCTCGACGTAAACGTGAGCTTGATAATATTGCGTTGATCAGAATTGAACAGTTATACCCGTTCCCGGCGGTGGAATTTTGTGACGTGTTGGAATCTTATCCCAAGGCAAAAGAAATCGTGTGGTGTCAGGAAGAGCCGCAGAATCAGGGCGCCTGGCAATATATCTGGCCCATGCTCAGGGACAGTAAACATAAAGGACAGACGCTTTCGTACGCCGGTCGTCCGGCATCTGCGTCACCCGCGGTGGGTAATTATAAAACACATATTAAACAATTGCAGGCACTGCTCAATACGGCACTGGTAAGTTAGTGTGTTTATTTAAAAGCGGGCTAATGCGGGTTTGGCAAAAGTCATTTAAGCGTTTATTTTAATGTCATTAATAAATGGATGGTGAATATGCATAAAAGAATTGGAGAATTCTAATGCTCATTGAAGTGAAGGTGCCTGTTTTATCAGAATCGGTCGCCGATGGGACTCTGATGGGTTGGCATAAAAAAATCGGTGAATTCGTGCGCCGAGATGAAAACCTGATCGATCTTGAAACCGACAAGGTGGTGCTGGAAATTGTGGCTCCGGGGGATGGCGTTGTTAAAGAGATTTTAAAGCTCAATGGTACTTTGGTGGTGAGCGATGAAGTGATTGCCATTATTGATAGTGAGGCCAGCGCAACGGTGTTCGATAATGCGCTAATCAGTGATGCTAAACCGGTACTCGGCCAGGAAAAGGTTGATGTTGACGAAATGTTGCTGAGCCCTGCGGCGAGAAAGCTGGCAATAGAAAATAATATAGATCCAGCACGGGTAACGGGTACGGGGAAAGACAAGCGAGTCACTAAAGCTGATATCGTTCATTATTTAGAGGCAAGAAAGGGAAAGGGTAAGAGGGCAGAAGAAAAACCGGTTTCACCGCCGCCCGCTGAACTTACACAAGCACCACCTATCGCTATTCCGGTGGGCGCTCGTCCTGAAAAAAGAGTACCCATGAGTCGCTTGCGATCGCGTATCGCCGAGCGGCTCAAGGCGGCGCAAAACACCGCGGCCATTTTGACCACCTTTAACGAGGTGAATATGCAACCGGTGATGCAGTTACGCAAGAAATACAAAGAACTGTTCGAAAAACAACACGGTGTGCGGCTGGGGTTCATGTCTTTTTTTACCAAGGCGGTAACCGAAGCCTTGAAACAATACCCGGTGCTGAATGCCTCGGTGGATGGTGCGGATATTGTTTATCACGGCTATTACGATATTGGTATCGCGGTGGGTTCCCCCCGGGGTTTGGTGGTGCCAATATTGCGTGATGTGGATCAGATGAGTTTTGCTGACATCGAAATGGGCATTGCCGATTTTGGGGGGCGGGCAAAAGACGGCAAGTTGACGTTAGATGATTTGACGGGCGGGACGTTTAGTATCACCAATGGTGGTACCTTTGGTTCCATGTTGTCCACACCGATTTTGAATCCGCCACAAAGCGCGATATTGGGTATGCATAATATTCAGGAACGCGCGATGGTGGAAAATGGCGAAGTTGTAGTGCGGCCGATGATGTATGTCGCGCTGTCGTATGATCACCGTATCATTGATGGTCATGAAGCCGTTTTATTTTTGGTCGCCATCAAAAATTCCTTGGAAGATCCGGCGCGACTGTTGCTGGAACTCTAAAATAACAACAATAACGCGCTACTTAATACAAGGACAGAGCTCATGTCAGACTTTGATGTAATCGTGATCGGTGGTGGGCCGGGTGGCTATGTAGCCGCTATTCGATGCGCCCAGCTTGGTATGAAGACCGCCTGTGTTGATGCCTATCTTAATGAGCAGGGTGTACCTTCTCTGGGTGGCGTTTGTCTCAATATTGGCTGCATCCCTTCCAAAGCGTTGCTGGATACGACGCATCATTATCATCGTGCACAACATGAGTTTGCGGAACACGGCATAAAAACCACGGGTCTCAGTATTGATATTGCGACCATGATGAAGCGAAAGAAAAAAGTGGTTGATACACTGACGGGTGGTGTTGCCATGCTGTTCCTGAAGCACAAAGTGACCTGGTTAAAAGGGCATGGGGTGCTGATGGGAGATAACCGTGTGAGTGTTACTGCGCACACAAAGGATGCAGAGCTTGAGGAATATCAGGCAAAAAATATTATTATCGCCACAGGATCAGAGCCTGTTGAATTAGAGGGTATTCCCGATGATGACAAAATTGTAAACTCTACTGGCGCGCTGGCCTTTGATCATGTTCCCAAACGCCTGGCGGTAATTGGTGGTGGTGTCGTTGGTTTGGAGTTGGGCAGTGTGTGGGCTCGGCTGGGTGCTAAAACCACAGTGCTGGTAAGAGGTGAAAAGTTTCTTAAAAATGTCGATCAACAAATTGCCAGGGCCATGCAGGCGGACTTGGAACAGCAGGGCATGAATATCCACCTCGGCAGCAAATTGATTTCGGTCAAAGCAACAGCTAAACAGGTCACGTTAATTTATCAGGATGCCGAGGGAGAAAAGAAACTCCATGTCGATCGGTTGCTGGTGGCCACCGGACGTACTCCCAATAGCGCGAACATTGGCGCTGAGGTCGTGGGATTGGCTATCGATAGTCGCGGATTTATTGAAGTTGACGAAAGCTGCCGCACCAATATCCCCGGAGTATATGCTGTTGGTGATGTAGTGCGCGGTCCGATGTTGGCACACAAAGCCTCGGAAGAGGGGGTGGCTGTCGCGGAACGTATTGCGGGTCAACAGCCTGAGATCAATTATGGCGTGATTCCTTTCGTAGTTTATACTTGGCCAGAATTGGCCTGGGTGGGTTTGACAACGGAACAGCTGAATGTCGAAGGTCATGCTTTTAAAACTGGCGTGTTTCCATTTGCGGCCAGTGGTCGTGCACATGCATCGGGTGATACTAATGGCATGGTGAAAATTCTCAGTGATGCAAAAACCGATAAAATTCTCGGTGTGCATATCTACGGCCCGAATGCCTCCGAACTCATCAGTGAAGCCGTGGTGGCAATGGAATACTCAGCGTCAGCGGAAGATATTGCACGTATTGTACATGCGCACCCCAGCTTGTCAGAGGCTGTACATGAAGCCGCGTTGGCGGTTGATGGACGCACCATCCACTTATAGTTTTATGTTTTAATGTTGGTACATATCGTTGCCAAAATTGATAACGACTCTGTTTCCTGGGTAGCAACAGTCCTTCCCGTTATAAAAGCTCTGTGCTAATCAGTGCATTTTCGTTGGAAACTAAAGGTCAGGAATGGGGTCATTCCACAGTTCGTGGTGCACCCCTACCTATTTTTCATCCAAAATCTCAGAAACGTTTTGCACATCTTCTTGCTGTGCGTTGGGAACAAAGGCTCAATATTAAAAACGTGGAAGTCCGGGTGGATGCTTGGACATCACTCAATGGTCGTGAAAAGGCCATATTGATAGATGCTGAGGTAGATCTGGTAAAGAAAAAAATGAGCGTGTTCCCGACAGACTGGATTTCACCATTGGCGGTAGTGAAATGAACCCCACCCCTGACACCGTGAATTGTCTTTTATAAGTGATATTCCTGTGTTTGTTTTATGCCGCTAAAGGCAGTCCCGAAGGTAAGTCATAATAACCTGGTCGGGGGGCATCCCGCTTAGACTGGCGTGCCGTCTGTTCTGATTATAGAAGTCCATCATTGTCCAATACCTTGTTGTGCCTGTGCAACGCTGTCAAAGGCATTGAGGTAAACCTCTTCATATTTCAAACTACGCCAGAGGCGCTCGATAAACACGTTGTCCATCCAATGTGCCTTAGCATCCATGTTGATTCTGATTTTGAGCACACCCGTATATGCTTCGCTGGTAAATTGGCAGTCCTGACCGCTACCTAGTTATCAGCAGCATTGCTGATGGCCGTTTGGTGACAACAACCCAAGGCGTCCATTTTAGCGCACAGTGATCAAGGTAGCCAATATGGAAGCGCCGATTTTCTCGAATTTATGAAAGCGAATAATCTTGAACCTTCCATAGTCGAAGCGGCAATTGCCACGATAATGCTGTCGCTGAACGTTTCTTTACCACCTTTAAAAAGCGAGTAACGGAGAGAAATATCTATGCGACACGTGAAAATGCTAAGAGGGAAATATTTAACTTTATAAGAATGTTTTACAATCCAGTGAAGCGACACAGCCACACTGGTGGCATGTCGTCAGTTACTACCCAGTCGCCTGAAAAGGATACTGCTTCTTTTTAAAATCCCGGTCGT
>CAYNYJ010000071.1:0-16358 GCA_964401355.1 uncultured Ectothiorhodospiraceae bacterium
ACATGAAAGTGAAACTGATCGGTCCCATCGCCATGGAAGACGGCCTGCGCTTCGCGATCCGCGAAGGGGGTCGTACCGTCGGTGCTGGCGTGGTAGCGAAAATCATCGAGTAACTAGTATCGAGTAACGAAGGTCTAGGTAAAAAGCGTGATATTTTTTAGCATCTCGTGCCTAGCAAACTAGAAACGGTTTTAATTAAAGGTTAACGAAAATGGCAGCAGGACAAAGAATTCGGATTCGCTTAAAGGCTTTTGATCATCGACTGATCGATCAATCTGCGTTAGAAATCGTTGAGACCGCCAAACGTACAGGTGCTCAGGTTCGTGGCCCCATTCCGTTGCCAACCAAAAAAGAGCGTTGGACGGTGTTGATTTCGCCGCACGTCAATAAAGATGCGCGTGATCAATATGAATTGCGTACCCATAAGCGTCTGCTCGATATTGTGGATCCAA
This sequence comes from uncultured Ectothiorhodospiraceae bacterium, assembly GCA_964401355.1. Lineage (GTDB taxonomy): Bacteria > Pseudomonadota > Gammaproteobacteria > SZUA-152 > SZUA-152 > SZUA-152. The sequence goes on from CAYNYJ010000071.1 coordinate 453, forward strand.
CGGATAAGACCGTTGATGCCCTGATGAAGCTGGATCTTGCCGCCGGCGTGGATGTGCAGATTAAGTTGGGATAGTTGCTGCTCTTGTTGTTTTTTGTAAAGAAAAAAGAGTGCGCTTAGATAAGCGAAATAATTGATGTGTGTGGCTGATTCTGTCGCACTAGGTAGAGGAAGATTAAGATGACCATTGGAATTGTCGGCCGTAAAGCGGGAATGACACGCATCTTCACTGAAGATGGCGTATCGATTCCGGTGACCGTGATCGAAGTGGAGCCCAATCGTATCTCGCAGCTGAAAACGCTGGAGACAGATGGCTATCGTGCGGTACAGGTAACAACCGGTAGCCGCCGTCCTTCGCGTGTGACCAAACCTGCTGCGGGCCATTTTGCCAAATCAGGCGTGGAAGCGGGCCGCGGTCTGTGGGAGTTTCGCCTTGACGATGGTGAAGGTGAAGACCTGAAGGCGGGTGACGCCATCCACGTGGATATTTTTACCGAAGGGCAAAAAGTAGATGTGATCGGTACCAGCATTGGTAAAGGTTTTCAGGGTGTTATCAAACGCTACAACTTTGCGATGCAGGACGCCACTCACGGTAACTCGATCTCGCATCGTGCGCCGGGTTCCATTGGTTTGGGCCAAAGCCCGGGGCATGTGTTCAAGGGCAAAAAAATGGCGGGGCACATGGGTAATGTGCGCGTCACTAATGAAAATCTGGAAGTTATTCGTGTTGATGCCGAGCGCAATTTGCTGCTCGTCAAGGGTGCTGTACCCGGCGCGAAAGGTGGCGATCTGTTAGTGCGCCCCACTGTTAAGACTAAGACCAAGACGTGAGAGGCTGAATCATGGATTTAAAATTAACAACGGCAACGGGTAAGGCCTCGACCAAGACTGTGGAGGTTTCCGACGGAAACTTTGACAGTGAATTCAACGAGGCGCTGATCCACCAAGTGGTGACTGCGTACCTGGCCGGCGGTCGTAGTGGAACGCGTGGCACCAAGAGTCGCTCCGATGTGAGGGGTGGTGGTGCAAAACCTTGGCGTCAAAAGGGGACGGGACGCGCTCGTGCTGGTACAATTCGCAGCCCGATTTGGCGTTCAGGCGGTCATACCTTTGCGATATCCAATCAGGATCATTCGCAAAAAGTGAACAAGAAGATGTATCGCATTGCGATGCGCTCCATTCTCTCTGAGTTGGTGCGTCAAGAGCGTTTGACCATCGTTGATAAATTTGACGTTGATGGCCCTAAAACCAAGGCCCTGCTGGAAAAGCTGAACGCGATAAAATTTGACAGTGGCGTGATCGTTACTGAGGATGCCAACGACGATTTGTACCTGTCGGCCCGCAACCTGCACAAAGTTGATGTGATGTCGGCTGCGGATATTAATCCGGTCAGTCTGGTTGGTAGCAATACTGTGATAATGACAGTGGCTGCAGTGAAAAAGATTGAGGAGATGCTGGCATGAATGAAGTACGCATCATGAAAGTGTTGCTGGGTCCGCACATTACGGAGAAGGCAGCGAGTGTGGGTGAGTCCAGCAATCAGTATGTATTTCGGGTTGCTAAAGATGCAACTAAGCCTGAAGTTAAACAGGCCGTCGAGAAATTGTTTTCGGTTGAGGTTGATACGGTACGGGTGGTCAACGTAAAAGGCAAAACCAAACGCAGTGGCGCCCGCATGGGCCGCCGTAGTGACTGGAAAAAGGCTTACGTTCGCGTTAAAGCTGGTCAGTCGATTGAGCTTGCAGGCGATTAAGTCAGTTAGCCTGGTTGCTAGATATATCGATTGTTAACAGTATTTGTTAACAGTATTGTTTATTAGGAATATTAGGGTGCGGCAGTTGCTTCTTTCGCTAGAAGAGAAAGCAACCAAAAGTCACCGGAGTTAAGTAAGCATGGCAATTTTAAAAGCGAAACCGACATCACCAGGTCGTCGTTTTGTTGTTCAGGTCACCAATCCTGATCTGCATAAGGGCGAACCTTTTGCGCCGTTGTTAGAGAAGAAATCTCGCACCGGCGGTCGTAATAACAATGGCCGTATCACGACCCGTCATCGCGGTGGTGGTCACAAACAGCGTTATCGTGTTATTGATTTTAAACGCAATGATAAAGATGGTATTCCAGCTCGTGTTGAGCATCTGGAATATGATCCTAATCGTAGCGCGCATATTGCTTTGTTGTTATTTGCGGATGGTGAGCGTCGTTATATTATTGCTCCCAAGGGCGTTGAGGCCGGTGCCGAAATCATGTCCGGCCATGGTGCGCCGATTAAAGCGGGTAATTGTTTGACGCTTCGCACGATTCCGGTGGGTTCGACGGTGCATTGTATTGAGATGAAGCCGGGTAAAGGCGCGCAAATGATTCGCAGCGCCGGTGCATCTGCCCAACTGATTGCGCGCGAAGGTGAGTATGTCACATTGCGTTTGCGTTCCGGTGAAATGCGCAAGATCCACGGTGAATGCCGTGCAGTGATCGGTGAGGTCGGCAACAGCGAACACAATCTGCGTAAGTTAGGCAAGGCCGGCGCATCTCGCTGGCGCGGTGTACGTCCGACGGTTCGTGGTGTTGCCATGAACCCGGTTGATCACCCGCATGGTGGTGGTGAAGGCCGAACCTCGGGTGGTCGTCACCCTGTGTCACCCTGGGGAACGCCGACCAAGGGTTACAAAACTCGTAGCAACAAACGGACTGATGGCATGATACTTCGCCGTCGCAAGTCTAAATAAAGATTAATTACTGACTTTTATACTGACGTTTATACTTAACGTATTATAAATACAAAAGAGAGACAGGATCGTGCCACGTTCAATTCGCAAAGGACCTTTCGTTGATCTGCATCTTGCCAAAAAGGTACAGGCAGCAGCGGAAGCAAATAGTAGAAAACCCATTAAAACCTGGTCGCGTCGTTCGATGATATTACCCGATATGCTGGGTTTGACCATTGCGGTTCATAATGGCCGTCAACACATGCCGATCTTTATTACTGAAGATATGGTGGGTTATAAGTTGGGTGAATTTGCTCCGACCCGGACCTATCGCGGTCACGTCGCAGACAAGAAGGGCCGCTAAGATGGAAGTCAATGCAAAATTAAAAAATGCACCGTTATCGGCCCAAAAAGGACGTTTGGTGGCAGACCAGATTCGGGGGCTGCAGGTTGAGAAAGCTTTGCAAATTCTTGCTTTCAGTCCCAAAAAGGCCGCGAAGATCGTCAAGAAAATATTGGAGTCAGCGATCGCCAATGCGGAGCACAATGATGGTGCCGACATTGATGAGTTGAAGGTTTCCAAAGTAATTGTGGACGAAGGTCCCACACAGAAACGTATGCGTGCCCGTGCCAAAGGTCGGGGTGTTCGAATTCTAAAACGTCACAGTCATATTTCTGTGACCGTTAGCGACAGTTAACAGTTATCACTTAATTTATAGAGAAAGGAAGGGGTCTGTAATGGGTCAGAAAGTTCATCCAACGGGCATACGCTTAGGTATTGTCAAAGATTGGACATCTAAGTGGTACGCAGATTCTAAAGATTTTGCCGATACGCTGAACATGGATCTTAAGGTCCGTGATTATATTAAAAAGAAGTTGAAAAGTGCTTCTGTGAGTCGTGTGCAGATTGAACGTCCTGCAAATAATGCACGTATTACTATTCACACCGCGCGCCCTGGTATCGTCATTGGTAAAAAAGGTGAAGATGTTGAACGCCTTCGCCAGGAAGTGACCAAGATGATGGGCAATCCTGTCAGCATCAACATTGAAGAAATTCGTAAGCCAGAATTAGACGCTACATTGGTGGCAGAAAATGTTGCTCAACAGTTAGAGCGCCGCATTATGTTTCGTCGCGCAATGAAGCGCGCCGTGCAAAATGCGATGCGCCTGGGTGCGCAAGGAATCAAGATTCGCGTTGCGGGTCGTTTGAATGGTGCGGATATTGCGCGTGCTGAGTGGTACCACGAAGGCCGCGTACCATTGCACACACTGCGTGCCGATATTGATTATGGCATGGTTGAGGCCAGTACCACTTACGGCATCATTGGCGTTAAAGTCTGGGTGTTCAAGGGTGAAGTGTTTGACAAGAAGGGCGAGGCTCCGGCCGGTGCCGCCGAAAAAGCTGCAAGCTAGTCGTTAGGGAGTCAGAGAGATGTTACAGCCAAAGCGAACCAAGTTTCGCAAACAGATGAAGGGTCGTAATCGCGGACTCGCTTTCCGTGGTGGCGATGTTAGTTTTGGTGAATTCGGTCTTAAGGCCGTCGGCCGTGGTCGTATCACTGCCCGCCAGATCGAAGCCAGTCGTCGTGCCATGACGCGCCACATTAAACGTGGCGGTAAAATATGGATTCGTGTGTTCCCCGACAAGCCTATTACCAAAAAGCCTCTTGAGGTGCGTATGGGTAAAGGTAAAGGTGGCGTGGAGTATTGGGTTGCGCAAATTCAGCCTGGTCGTATGTTGTTTGAAATGGAAGGCGTGAGTGAAGAGTTGGCACGTGAAGCGTTCAAGTTGGCCTCAGCCAAACTTCCTGTGGCAACAACATTTGTGACGCGGACGGTGATGTGATGGATGCTAAAGAATTGAGAAGCAAAAATGATGCGGCGCTGAAGGAAGAACTTCAGGGTCTGTTGCGTGAGCAATTTAATCTGCGCATGCAAAAGGGTACTGGTCAGCTGAGTAACCCAGCTCGCTTGAAGTCAGTGCGCCGGGATATGGCACGGGTAATGACGATCATGAATGAAAAAAAGTTGAATCAACCTTCGAATCAAGAAAGTGCGGGTGACGCAGAATGAGTGAAACCAAGGCAAACCGGACCAAATTTGGTCGCGTGATCAGCGACAAGATGGATCGTACCATCACGGTGTTGGTAGAACGCCGCGTGAAGCATCCTCTTTATGGCAAATTCATCAGCCGTTCAACCAAGTTGCACGTTCATGATGAGAAAAATGAATGCAATATCGGTGACGAAGTGACCATTAGCGAGTGTCGTCCCATTTCCAAAACCAAGTCGTGGACGTTGGTGGAAGTTGTAAAGCGCGTAGACTAATTTTTGGTTGTGTGTCGGGGGCAATCCCCCTGGTCACGGCTAGGTACAAGTGGTAAATGGTAGTTTCTTGCAGAGCCCAAAGGTAACAAAAGATTTGGGCTCTGTGCGTTTTAGTGATATGATGCGCGCCCTCGATCCGGCGGGTTCGAGCGGATTTGAGCGCAGTTTGGTGGAGATATTTCGATGATTCAGATGCAGACAGTATTGGATGTGGCCGACAATAGTGGCGCACGTCGGCTGATGTGTATCAAGGTGTTGGGTGGTTCCAAGCGCCGTTATGCTGGCATTGGCGATATCATCAAAGTCAGTATTAAAGAGGCTATTCCTCGCGGAAAAGTCAAAAAAGGCGAAGTCTACAACGCTGTTGTGGTGCGTACTGCGAAGGGCGTGCGTCGTCCCGATGGCTCGTTAATCCGTTTTGATGGCAATGCAGCGGTGTTGTTAAACGCCAACCTGCAACCCATTGGTACGCGTATTTTTGGCCCGGTAACTCGCGAGTTGCGCAGTGAGCGTTTTATGAAGATTATTTCGCTGGCTCCTGAAGTTTTGTAAGTCGAATTTTCATGGGTGCTGGTTAAGTATTCCATTTATGCAAAAGAAAGAAAGTCAGAAAGAGAATTACGATGCGTAAGATCAAAAAAGGCGATGAGGTCATCATCACCACCGGTAAAGATAAAGGCAAACGTGGCGCTGTGCTGAGAATGACAGCAGAAGATCGTGTCTTGGTCGAAAGTTGCAATATGGCTAAAAAGCACGTTAAGCCAAACCCGAATGCGGGCGAATCTGGCGGTATCATTGAAAAAGAGATGCCATTGCACATCTCGAATGTTGCCCTGTTTAATCCTGCCACTGGCAAGGGTGATCGCGTTGGTATCAAGACGCTGGAAGATGGTAATAAAGTACGGTTTTTCAAGTCCAACAACGAAGTTGTGGATATTTAACTTATAGTTTTTAAAGCAAGATTCTTTATTAATCGAAGAATCAATTTGTTTTCAAAGTAAGAATAGGAAGGGCGGAAGAAAGTCATGTCCCGTTTAAGAGAATATTACAGAGACACTGTGGTCAATCAGCTCAAGGAACAGTTTGGTTTCAAGAGTGTGATGGAAGTGCCTAAGTTGGAAAAAATAACCCTAAATATGGGTGTTGGTGAAGCGATTGGCGATAAAAAGGTCATTCAGCACGCTGTTGCAGATATGACGAAGATTGCGGGGCAAAAGCCTATCGTTAATCTTGCTCGTCTGTCTGTTGCCGGGTTCAAGGTGCGTGAAGGCTGGCCCATTGGTTGTAAAGTTACTTTACGTCGTGAGCGCATGTATGATTTTCTGGATCGTCTGGTGAGTATCGCGATTCCTCGTATTCGTGACTTTCGTGGTTTAAAAGCGAATGCCTTCGATGGTCGTGGCAACTACAGCATGGGTATTCAGGAACAGATCATTTTCCCGGAAATAGATTATGACCAGATTGATGCCATTCGGGGCATGGATATTACGTTTACCACCAGTGCAAAGACCGATGATGAAGCGCGTGCATTATTGACGGCTTTTAATCTTCCGCTTAAAAAGTAGCGTTAAAAGGTAGAGAAAGTAGCATGGCGAAAAAATCCATTATTAATCGGGAATTGAAACGTACCCGTATAGTTGCGAAATATGCGATTCAGCGTGCGGAATTGAAAGCACAGTTGAGCGACAGAAATTTGGGTGTTGAAGAACGAGCGGAAGCGCAACGTAAATTTCAGGCTTTGCCGCGCGATTCCAGCCCTTGCCGGCAACGTAATCGTTGTCGTATAACGGGCCGCCCACATGGTTATTATCGCAAGTTTGGTTTGTCTCGCACAAAACTACGTGAAGCCGCAATGCGTGGCGACATTCCTGGCCTGGTTAAAGCAAGCTGGTAGTGAGTCGTGTTGAGTGGCTAGGAAAACCCTAGAAACCGTTCGCTTCAATGATGCGTGATTTAAGAGAATTTTTAGCCCTGTTGTCTGATTAAATACAACAGGAAATTTTAGGAGTAATGGCATGAGCATGACTGATCCCATCGCGGATATGTTGACACGCATTCGTAATGCGTTGTCAGCGGGTAAGTTGACAGTGTCGATGCCGTCTTCCACCAAAAAGATCGCAATTGCGAACTTATTGATTGCGGAAGGCTACATCAATGGTGTTACCGCACAGGATATCGATGGCAAGCCGGTTTTGGAAATCGCACTCAAGTATTATGAGGGTGCGCCGGTTATCGATATGATTAAACGCGTTAGTCGTCCCGGCTTACGTGTGTATAAAGGTAAGGCTGACCTGCCAACCGTGATGAACGGATTGGGCGTCGCTATTATTTCCACCTCAAAAGGTTTGATGACTGACCGTGCCGCGCGTAAAGCGGGCCATGGTGGTGAAGTCATCTGCTTTGTCGCGTAGGAGATAGACGATGTCACGAGTTGCCAATAATCCTATCTCTATTCCTGCTGGCGTTGAAGTTGCTTTGAGCGGTCAATCTGTGACAGTTAAAAGCGCCAAGGGTGAGCTATCTTTCAATGCCCATGCAGCGGTTGAGATCAGTCAGCAAGATTCTGTGCTGCGTTTCGCTCCGCGCGATTCAGCAGGTAGTTCAAATGCGCTGGCGGGTACCACGCGTGCTTTGGTCAATAATATGGTCAAAGGCGTGAGTGAAGGTTTTGAGAAAAGATTGACGTTGGTCGGGGTGGGTTATCGCGCCCAGGCTCAGGGTAAGGCCTTGAATCTTTCGTTGGGTTTCTCTCATCCGGTTGTTTTTGATGTGCCTGCAGGTATCACTGTCGAGACTCCGAGTCAGACCGAGGTGATTATCAAGGGTATTGATAAACAAAAAGTCGGCCAAGTTGCTGCGGATATTCGTTCTTATCGTCCGCCCGAACCTTATAAAGGCAAGGGAATTCGATATTCGGATGAGCATGTGATCCGCAAACAAGCTAAGAAAAAGTAGGGGCGCATTAAAATGGACAAGAAACAAAGTCGTTTACGTCGTGCCAAGCGCGCGCGTGCGAAGATCCGCGAGCTCGGTGCATACCGTCTCTGCGTGCATCGCACATCACAGCACACTTACGCACAGGTTATCAGCCCCGATGGTGGTAAAGTTGTGGCGAGTGCATCGACCATGGAAGCCGATGTTAAGTCCGCTTTGAAATATGCTGGCAATATTGAGGCCGCTGTGAAAATTGGTCAGTTGATTGCGGAGCGGGCCAAAGCGAACGGCATCGACAAGGTTGCATTTGACCGTTCCGGTTTTAAATATCATGGGCGCGTTAAAGCGCTTGCAGATGCCGCGCGTGAAAGCGGCTTGACTATCTAAGAACAAGGTAAGAGTAAGGTATCTGTTATGGCAAAATTTGACGCACAATCCAATAGCGATGGTTTGATCGAGAAACTGGTTAACATCAATCGTGTTGCAAAAGTAGTTAAGGGTGGTCGTATCTTCGGCTTCACCGCGCTGACGGTCGTCGGTGATGGTGAAGGTCGGGTTGGCTTTGGGCGTGGTAAGGCGCGTGAAGTGCCGATCGCGGTTCAAAAGGCAATGGAAGATGCACGCAAAAACATGCGTAGCGTAAATTTGAAGGGCGGCACGTTGCAATATCCGCTGACCGGTAATCACGGCGCGGCCAAGGTGGTGATGTTACCTGCATCGGAGGGTACAGGGATTATCGCTGGTGGTGCAATGCGAGCTGTTTTTGAGGCTGTCGGCATTCGTGACGTGCTGGCAAAATGTATCGGCTCGAATAATCCAACCAATGTTGTTCGCGCAACCTTTAAGGGTTTGTGTGAAATGACAACACCGGAATCTGTTGCTGCCAAGCGTGGCAAAAGCGTTGAAGAAATTTTGGGGTAAGTCATGGCTAAGAACGTCACTATTACATTAATGAAAAGTACGATCGGTCGCTTGCCCGCGCATAAAGCGTGCGTGATTGGTTTGGGACTGCGTCGTGTCCACCAGACAGTCAGTATTGAAGATACGGCGTGTAACCGTGGCATGATCAATACTGTGTCGTACATGCTTAAGGTTGAGGAAGCCTAAGATGCATTTAAATACGTTAAAGCCTGCGGAAGGTTCCAAAAAAGATGCCAAGCGTGTCGGACGTGGTATCGGTTCCGGTTTGGGTAAAACCGCTGGTCGCGGTCATAAAGGTCAGAAGTCACGTTCCGGTGGCTCCCCCATGGTGGGTTTTGAGGGTGGCCAAATGCCCCTGCATCGCCGTTTGCCGAAAGTGGGCTTTAGTTCACGTAAAGCACGTTTTGTTGCAGAGATTCGTCTTAACGAGCTGACGAAAGTGGACGGAAACGAGGTGGATTTGTTGGCGCTAAAAGCAGCTAACATTGTGGGTCACCAGATCAAACGTGCCAAGGTTATTTTGTCGGGTGAAATCTCGACGGCGGTAACGCTTAAGGGTTTGGGTGTGACTAAGGGCGCTCGCGCCGCAATCGAAGCCGCCGGCGGCAAGATCGAGGATTAACATCGGTGTCAGTGACAGGGTCTTCAGTGCTAGGGGCGATGGGTTCGGGTAAATTATCCGAACTTAAACAACGTCTGTTGTTTGTGTTGTTGGCGATGGTCGTGTTTCGCATCGGGTCTTTTATTCCGGTGCCGGGAATTGACCCTGCGGCGTTAGCCGCATTGTTTGAACTGCAGAAAGGCACCATCCTCGACATGTTTAACATGTTCTCTGGTGGCGCTTTGGGTCGGTTGTCGCTATTTGCATTAGGCGTAATGCCGTACATTTCCGCATCGATCATCATGCAGTTGTTGACTGCCGTTGTTCCGAAGTTGGAGCAAATGAAAAAAGAAGGCGAAGCTGGTCGCCGCAAGATTACTCAGTACACCCGCTACGGTACTTTGGGTTTGGCGACGTTCCAGTCTATCGGTGTTGCCATCGCCCTACAGGGGCAGACGGTTGGTAATTTGGCAGTAGTGCCTGTTCCGGGCGGCGCTTTTATATTTACGGCTGTGATTAGTCTAGTCACCGGAACTATATTCCTGATGTGGCTGGGCGAGCAAATCACTGAGCGTGGTATCGGTAATGGTATTTCGTTGATTATATTTGCGGGCATTGTTGCTGGGTTACCCGCGGCGATTGGCGGTACATTGGAATTGGCGCGCATTGGTGAACTGAGCGCATTTTTGGTGTTGGCATTGTTGGTGTTGTCTATATCTGTGACAGGCTTTGTGGTCTTTATGGAGCGAGGGCAACGACGGATTACGGTTAACTATGCCAAACGTCAACAGGGCCGCAAGGTGTATGCTGCACAAAAGAGCCATTTGCCGTTGAAAATCAATATGGCAGGTGTGATTCCGCCGATTTTCGCCTCGAGCATTATTTTGTTTCCGGCTACTCTGGGGGGGTGGTTTGGTCAAACCGAAGGTATGGGTTGGTTGAAGGATATTTCTTCCACACTGGCTCCAGGGCAGCCGGTGTACGTGTTTATGTATGCTATGGCGATTATCTTCTTTTGCTTTTTTTACACGGCATTGCAGTTTAATCCGAAAGATACTGCAGACAATTTGAAACGCTCAGGCGCTTTCATTCCAGGAATTCGCCCTGGCCAGAATACGGCGAAATACATTGATGGCGTGATGTCACGTTTAACCCTGGTTGGCGCAATTTATATCACCGCCGTCTGTTTATTGCCGGAGTTCATGATCATATATTGGAATGTGCCATTTTATTTTGGTGGTACATCCTTGCTGATTATCGTGATAGTGGTGATGGATTTTGTCTCTCAAATCCAGGCGCACTTGATGTCACACCAGTATGAAGGTCTGATGAAAAAGGCCAATTTGAAGGGTTACGGACGCAGTGGACTTTAGACCACTTCGGCACTGATTGATTAACTATTGGGCCTCACGGGCCACCAGATGTTTGGAGAATGACCATGAAAGTACGTGCTTCGGTTAAGAAGATTTGCAACAAATGCAAGATTGTTCGCCGCAAGGGTGTGGTTCGTGTAATTTGCATCGACCCCCGCCATAAGCAGCGCCAGGGATAAAACGTCGACTTTTGCTCATCACACTTGATGATGGGTGTAAAACTGATTACAATAGCCGGCTTTCTGCGGCGATATTTTGGAGATTGTTTGAATGGCTCGTATTGCGGGTATTAATATTCCTACGCACAAGCACACTGTGATTGGGTTGAGAGCGATTTTTGGCATTGGTGCCACGCGCGCTCAGAAGGTTTGTGCTGCTGCCGGTGTTAAAACCGACACAAAAATCAAGGATTTGACGGAACAGGAACTTGAACTGTTGCGCGCTGAAGTGGGTAAATTTGATGTTGAAGGTGATCTTCGACGTGAAGTTTCCATGAATATCAAGCGCTTGATGGATCTTGGCTGTTACCGCGGGATTCGTCATCGTCGCGGCCTGCCGCTACGTGGCCAGCGTACACGCACCAATGCGCGTACCCGTAAAGGCCCACGCCGTATGGTGCGCAAGTAATCGTTGCCCGTTGATCCGTTACGATCAAGGCATGCGGATATAATGACACTTTTTATAAATGTTGATTAATTAATACAGGTTACCGGAATGGCAAGTCCTCGCACTCGCAAGAAAGTTAAAAAGAACGTCGTTGATGGTATCGCGCACGTACACGCCACCTTTAATAACACGATCGTTACGATTACCGATCGCCAGGGCAATGCCTTGGCCTGGGCGACGGCCGGTGGTTCCGGTTTCCGTGGCTCACGTAAAAGTACCCCGTTTGCGGCTCAGGTTGCTGCCGAACGTGTGGCCACAGTCGTCAAAGAAATGGGCATGAAGAATCTCGATGTCTGTGTAAAGGGCCCAGGCCCAGGTCGTGAATCGGCTATACGTGCCTTGAACTCGAATGGTTTTAACATCACCAGTATTACCGATGTGACGCCGATCCCGCACAATGGTTGTCGTCCGCCAAAACGCCGTCGCGTTTAAGTTTGGAGCATTAAGAATGGCTAGATATGTAGGTCCTAAGTGTCGTCAGTGTCGTCGTGAAGGCGAGAAGCTCTTTCTGAAAGGGGAGAAATGCTTTGGCAGCAAGTGTGCCATGGAGAATCGTGCTTTCCCACCAGGGCAGCATGGCCAACGGCGCACTCGCACTACCGATTACGCCACGCAGCTGCGTGAAAAGCAGAAGTTGCGTCGCACTTATGGCGTGCTAGAAAAGCAGTTTCGCCTGTATTATAAAGCGGCTGATCGTAGCAAGGGCGCGACCGGTGAAAATCTACTGCAAGCTTTGGAATCCCGTCTGGATACCGTGGTGTATCGTATGGGCTTTGCGGCTTCTCGTAGCGAGGCTCGCCAGCTGGTGCGTCATAAAGCCATCAGTGTTAATGGTGTCACCGTGACCATACCTTCCTTCCAGGTTAATCCTGCGGACGAAGTAGCGGTGCGTGAGGCTTCCCAAAAGCAGTTACGTATTCAGTCTGCGCTTGATATGGCCAGTCAGCGCGGCTTTGCCGATTGGATTGACGTGGATGCCAAGAAATTTAGCGGCGTGTTTAAAGCGAGACCAGAACGCGCTGAATTGTCGTCTGACATTAATGAACATTTGATCGTTGAGTTGTACTCGAAGTAAGGCCTGACTTAAACATAATCAGTTGTGGCTGTTTCCGTACCTGTTGAATAAAACGACAGATGCGGGAATTGTATAAGCGGACTAATGACATCGTTGCCGCAAGACCAGAGAGGAAAATCCATGCAGGGTTTAGTGTCTGAATTTTTAAAACCTAGTATTGTTAACGTTCACATTTATAATGAGCGTCATGCCAAAGTGACATTAGAGCCTTTGGAGCGCGGTTTTGGCCACACTCTGGGTAACGCCTTGAGACGTATCTTATTGTCATCGATTTCAGGTTGTGCGGTTATCGAAGTTGAGATTGAAGGTGTGCTGCACGAATACAGCACCATTGAAGGTGTGCAGGAGGATGTTATTGATATCCTGCTGAACCTCAAAGGACTTGCGTTTCGCATGCATACCCGTAGTGAGGCAACACTGACCTTGGAGAAAAAGGGCGAGGGCCCCGTCACAGGTGCAGACATCACTCTGGATCATGACGTTGAACTGGTTAACCCGGATCACGTAATTGCCAATTTAACTAACAATGGCTCGCTTAAAATGACCTTGAAGGTCGCTGTTGGGCGTGGGTATGAACCGTCTACCGCACGTAAAAATGACGATGATGATCGTGCCATTGGTCGCCTGCAATTAGACGCTTCTTACAGTCCCGTTGAGCGTGTCGCTTATACGGTTGAAAAGGCCCGTGTTGAGCAACGTACTGACCTGGACAAACTTGTTATTGAATTGGAAACCGACGGCACTCTGGATCCTGAAGCAGTCGTTCGTGTTGCTGCTACGATCCTTCAGGATCAATTGGCAACTTTTGTCGACCTGGAAAGCCGTGAAGAGGCGACCTCTAAATCTGACGAGCCTGAAGTTGATCCTATTTTGTTGCGTCCCGTTGATGATCTTGAATTGACTGTGCGCTCAGCCAACTGCTTGAAGGCAGAACAAATTTATTACATTGGTGATTTGATTCAGTGCACTGAGGTGGAATTACTCAAAACACCGAATCTGGGTAAAAAATCATTGACTGAAATTAAGAGTATATTGGCGATTAAGGGTCTTTCGCTGGGCATGCGCCTGGAAAATTGGCCGCCTGCCAGTCTGAAGGAACAAAACGAAAACGCCTAAGGGCAAGCGTTGATTCTTCCGGCGTTTTACAAGCACTCTCGCTGATAGTTTACTGAATAAGAAAGTTTAGTTTAAAGGAACATCCCATGCGTCATCGTCAATCTGGCCGACAACTGAATCGAAATAGCAGCCACCGCAAGGCTATGTTTCGTAATATGGCCTCGTCATTGTTTGAGCACGAAGTGATTAAAACCACTTTGCCCAAGGCCAAAGAACTGCGTCGTGTCATCGAACCGTTGATCACGCGCGCCAAGTCAGATTCCGTTGCGAACCGCAGACTTGTTTTTGATCGTATTCGTAATCGTGACATGGTCACCAAACTGTTCACGGAATTGGGCCCACGTTATGAATCACGTCCCGGTGGTTATGTACGCATTCTCAAATGTGGATTTCGTACCGGTGATAATGCGCCGATGGCCATCGTTGAATTGGTTGATCGCCCGTTGCCCGAGGCTGTCGCTGATGAGCCGAGTGAAGCGGCTACTGAAAATAGCTAGCCTGATGGTTGGGCTTACAGAAAACCGGGCTTGCCCGGTTTTTTTGTGCCTAAATATTGTGCGTAATTTAACGGTACGTAAGCCTCAGTAGCTTATGTATGTTAAATGTTCTGACGATGTGGCAATAGAAAATTTTAATAAAGAAATACCCCCGTAGGTACGATAATAGTATTAGAATTAACTGATACAGTTTCCGGGTTATTTATTCCACATTGCATGGTTGAAATACTCCATCTCATTTTGGAAGGGGAAAGCGAATGATATTCGAAGGTTTTATCGAGGCAGAGACAGTATTCTTATGGTCCGCTTTTGCCATCGCTCTAGTGCTGGGTGCCACAGCCAATAAAACCAATTTCTGTACCATGGGTGCAGTCTCCGACTGGGTTAATATGGGTGACCTAGGTCGCATTCGCTCCTGGCTGTTGGCTATCGCTGTCGCTATGCTGGGGGTTGTGGTGTTCGAAAGCGTGGGCTGGGTTGATGCGGGTGGCTCCTTCCCCCCTTACCGCGGTTCACAGCTAGTTTGGGCTGAAAATATTTTGGGCGGTTTGTTGTTTGGCATTGGTATGACCCTGGGCAGTGGTTGCGGTAACAAGACGTTGGTGCGTATCGGCGGCGGCAATTTTAAGTCGATTTTTGTCTTGGTCGTCATTGGCATCATCGCTTTTTTTATGACCAATCCCTTCCCCGGTACAGACCAGACTCTGTTCAGCGTGTTGTTTTATGACTGGATTCGTCCGCTCGCCATTGACACCGGTGTTGGTCAGGATCTTGGCAGTATTTTGAACGCGGATAATGCATTGACGACGCGGTTGGTCATCGGCAGTGTCCTAGTGGCTGCTATTTTAGCCTTCGTGTTTAAATCAAGGGATTTTCGTGCGGATCGCGATCTGGTTCTCGGTGGCCTGATTGTCGGCCTGACGGTGCTGGGTGCCTGGTATCTCAGCAGCAATATGAACATTGATGTCGAGGGTGAACAATACAACCTCAGTACCTATTACGAGGAATGGGATATGCTGGCGGATTCCGAAGAGGGTAAGCCCGCCATGGGCCGGCCCCTGAGCGCGCAGTCGTTCTCGTTCATTAATCCCATGGGGCAGACCGTCGGTTATGTCACCACCGGGCTGTCGCGCACGATGCTGACCTTTGGCATTATGGCTGTGTTTGGTGTGATTATGGGCTCCTTTCTGTGGGCGCTGGTCAGCAAAGGTTTACGTTTTGAATGGTTTGCCTCCACCAAGGATTTTGTCACTCACATGATAGGCGCCGTACTGATGGGCTTTGGCGGTGTGTTGGCCCTGGGTTGCACCATCGGACAGGGTATTACCGGTGTTTCAACCCTGGCTGTCGGTTCGTTTCTGGCGCTGTTCGCCATCGTCTTTGGGAGCGCCCTCACCATGAAGATTCAGTATTACAAACTGGTGTACGAAGAAGAGGCCTCGTTTGTGAAAGCACTGGTGGCCGGGCTGGCAGACATGAAGCTGCTGCCCAATAGCCTGCGCAAGCTCGACGCTGTTTAAGGGTCGTCGATATCAGGGTCGCAGCGCTGTTCGTCAATAAATATTGAATTTATTTACGACAACGCTGCGGTTCATCTTGTTATTCCCCGTCATTTCTGTATGATTTGCGTTCCTTTTTTAGGGCCGTTAGCTCAGTTGGTAGAGCACCGGACTTTTAATCCGATGGTCCCGCGTT